>CAMPUN010000221.1 GCA_946997275.1 uncultured Porphyromonas sp. | reverse complement strand
CTTGACAGCCTTGTCGATACCACGCTTTACCTCCATAGGGTTAGCACCAGAGGTAATGTTCTTGAGACCTACGTTGATGATGCTCTGAGCGAGTACCGTAGCGGTAGTCGTACCATCACCAGCATCCTCATTGGTCTTAGATGCCACCTCACGTACGAGCTGGGCACCCATATTCTCAAACTCGTTCTCCAGCTCGATCTCCTTAGCGACCGTCACACCATCCTTGGTAATGTGCGGAGCGCCATAGCTACGAGAGAGGATCACGTTGCGACCCTTCGGGCCAAGTGTCACCTTTACAGCGTCTGATAGCTGGTCTACGCCACGCTTGAGGAGGTCACGAGCCTCTATGTCAAACTTAATTTCCTTTGCCATAATTGTATCTGTCTATTTACTTGATTCTTGATTAGGATAAGACTGCGTGGACTAGAGCGTAGCGAGCACATCGCTCTGCTTCATGATCATGAGCTTCTCACCCTCGATCTCTATCTCCGTGCCAGCGTACTTGCCGTATAGCACCTTGTCCCCGACCTTGAGGACCATCTCCTCATCCTTCGTCCCCTTGCCCACAGCGAGCACCTCGCCCTTGAGGGGCTTCTCCTTTGCGGAGTCTGGGATGATGATACCACCTTGTGTCTTCTCCTCTGCAGTAGCGGGCTTGATCAGCACGCGGTCTGCCAATGGTTTGATTGTCATAGTTTATCTTGGTTATATATTAATGTCTCACTTGCCGTGCCCCTCCATGCGGGAGGCACGCATTAAGACAGAAGCAAATAACGTGCCAAAAAGAACGAAGGCGCCTCTTGACAAAAGCATCGTGACAGAATAGCACATCTCCAACAATCACTTCGACCGATCCGACAGCTCCGACCACTCTGACAGCTCCGATCACCCCGATAGCTCTGATTACTCCGATGGCTTCTCCTCTCTAATCTCTAATTTCTAACTTCTAATCTCTAAAAGCCCCCGACCTCCACGTGGATATTTCCAAATCCCCACGTGGAGATAAAACATCCCCCACGGAGGGCCGAAATAAAACTTCGGAAGAATGAGATGAAACTTCGGAAGAAAGAAATCAAAGTTCCGAAGAAATGATTCTCGCCTCAGTGGCAAATGAAAAACAGCCACGTAGGAAATCGACATTTCCCACGTGGCTGTCCATGCTCGGAATGGCTATTTAAAAGCCTCCCTCGCTAGCAGGACTTATTAGTCAAGTAGTAGCGAGTAGCTGACACCTTCTATCTGAAGGATGTAAGCGCCTCGTGAGTAGCTAGCAACATCTATGGTCGAAGCTCCATAGGCATCAGCTACACCTTGCAGTACGAGTCTACCAGCGCTATCGTATAGAGCTAGCTGAGCGTACGGGGTAGCGCCCTCGATGCTCAGTGTCGTAGTAGCTGGTAAGGGGTATAGCTGAACCGTATTTGATGGTGCTGGGGTGATACCGTTGTATCCGCCATAAGGGATCTCCTTCCTCTCGCCAGCATCAAGTACTAGTTGGAGAACCTTCCAGTTCTTCTGCATAGCCTTTGCTACCTGCTCCCTAGAGCAAACATTGGCATCAGCCTTTGTGGCATCAAATAGAAGTAAAGCGCCCTCCGTCAAGCTTGTGCGACTAGGTAGTGAAGCGATAAGCTTATCTATAGCCTCCTCGCTCAACTTGTTGTCTTGACACTCAATACGCTCCAGCTGATTCGTGTCATCGATGCGTAGAGAGGACACTTCATTGCCCGAGAGCTTCAGCTGCTTGAGCGTCCCCTTGAGGACTACTTGTCTAGCTGCGAGGGTGTAGACTTGGTCATCTTTAGCCTTGCGCACTCCCTCGCCGAGACCCTCTGCTACGATAGGATTCTGAGCATCCAGTGCTAGGGTTACCTTTTCGCCAGGGACCTTGTCCGTAGCAAAGGTGACGCTCTCCTTTCCAGTCGTCATATCATAACCTAGATACATAGCTGGTGAGCGCTGTCCATTTTGCCCCTTGACCCACTGCGTAGGCATCCATCCTCGCTGCGCCACGATATCTACGTCTGAGACGAGACATCTATTGCCATCCTCAGCCACGCCACTATCGTAGACCACGAAGTTGCCCGTCTTAGACTCCTTAGAGCGATCAGGCAGTCCCTGCACGAGGCTCGTCATCTGGTTGCCGATGAGCATATTGTCATCGCAGACAACCGTGATGAGGCTCTTGTTTTTTGAAACATCTAGAGCTGTCAGCTTATTACCAAAGCAGAAGAGAACAGAGACAGCCCCCTTGATGATGACCTCTTGGCTGGTCAAGGTGTACTCCTGAGGAGCTCCCGAAGCTACAAGAGAACCTTCAATACCCTCTGCACTGACTGGTCCTAGAGCAACGATAGAGAGCTGAATCTTATCTCCGATGGCCAGCTGTGTAGTCATACGGATCTGATCATCACTAACAACGGCATCGTAACCAGCGTAGGGAATCGCTGTGAGCTCTCCACCCACGTCTGACCACTGTGCCGTCTGCCAGTTTTTCTTAAGTGCGATAGCTACGTCTGAGACGAGACAGCGGTTAGCATCTTCCTGCGAGCTGTCATAGACGACGGCGACCGCTTTCTTCTCCTGATCTGTCCTATCAGGTAGGCTCTGGATCATCTTCGTCATCTCCTCACCCACGAGAAGGTTGTCATCGCAGACGAGCGTGTTGAGATGGGGAGCCTTAGAGAGGTCTAACTGCTTCAGCTGGTTACCATTGCAGTTTAGCCAGTAAAGCTTCGTTGCCTCCTCTATATCTAGCGATGTGATCCGATTGCTATAGCACTCCAAGATCTTCACCGCGCCATATATTGTTATGGTACTATTAGTCAGCGTGTAGTCATTGTAGTGATCATCAATACTTAGCTCCTCCTTGATGCCAATTACCGTGACAGGTCCCTCGGCAACAAGCTTCATGGAGAATGCCTCGCCCACAGCCTTGCTAGTCTGAATCGTTATCTTACCACCCTTGGGTAGCTCACCATAACCAGCATAGGGGACTATACTTCCTGCGAACCACTGCTGCACCTGCCAGTTCTTACCCTGCGCTGTAGCCACATCGCTGATGAGACAACGGTTTGCATCGTCAATGTTTCCTTCGAAAACAAGTATCTCACCCTTCTTTTGTCCCGCACGATCAGGAAGCGAAGCTATTAGTTGCTTCATCGCATCTCCCGTGATACGGTTGTTGTCGCACATGACTGACTCTAGGTCTTCGTTTTCGTCAAACTTTAGAGAGGTCAACTCATTTCTTGAGCAGTCTAGATAGCTAATAGAGCCCTTTAGCACGATCTCTTGATCGGTAATGGTAAACTCTCTCCGCCTGCCGTCAGGGATGATCGTACCCTCAATGCCTGTAGCTGTCACCGGGCCGAGAGCTCGTACGGCAAGGGCTAGCTTCTG
>CAMPUN010000220.1 GCA_946997275.1 uncultured Porphyromonas sp. | reverse complement strand
CGGGAGCTACATGGGGAGAACATTGACGTCCTCACCTACACGTCAAACGATAGTCTATTCATACAGCGTGCGCTCAGCCCTGCCAAGGTCTCTTCCATCGAGCTCTACCCAGAGACTGCAAAGGCGGAGGTTTACCTACAACCTGAGGATGTACCTCTAGCTATCGGTAAGAACGCGAGCAACATCAAGCTGGCGTCCGTCCTGACAGGCTTCGAGATTGAGGTCTTCCGTGATGCGGCAGATACGACCGAGGAGGATATCTACCTCTCCGAGTTTAGCGATGAGATCGAGGACTGGGTCATCAAGATGCTTCTAGACATTGGTCTGAACACGGCCCGTGCCGTCCTGACCACCTCACGCACGGAGCTACTCCAGAAGACCGATCTCGAGATAGAGACCATCGACCATGTCCTACGCATTCTCTCGTCCGAGTTTGACCTTGAGGAGCTAGAGGAGATGGGGCTACCACAGGAAAACATTGACCTGATCAAGAGCCCTGTACCTACGCAAAGTGAGATCGCAGAGGCGATCATCGAAGACCTCAAGGAGGACGAAGCTACCGAGGAGTAAGCAGAGCACACCGATCAGCCAGTCACAGTGTAGGGGTGACCGTGACTGGATCCATGCACAACGATAAGAACAAACCGAACCCCACCCGTAGACGAGCAATCAAGAGAAATATATGTCCATAAAACTGTTTAGCCTAGCCAAAGAACTCAACATCGGAGTCAATTCGCTTGTCGCCTTCCTTCACGACAAGGGAAAGGAAGTCGACAACAACCCCAACACACGCATCACGGATGATGAGTTTAATCTGATCCTGCGTGACTTCACGCCGACCTTTGATGAGGAGACTGTAGGGAGAGCCAAGAAGAAGTTCCTCCGCAGCAAGAGCACGCCTAAGGCTAAACCAGAGGCTCAGGAGCCCGTAGCAAAGCCCGAGGCTACTAGTCCCGAGGAGCAGCCCACGGAAACCAAAGCTTCAGCCACTACAAAAGAAGAGGCGAAGCCAGACATCCCCACGGCGGCAAGCGCTTCGCAACTCAACGTTGTAGGCAAAATAGAGCTGGACAAGCACAACAACCCCGTCTCGGGCTCTACGACCAAGGCGACAGCCACTAAGACGGGCAAGACCCAAAGCGCAACAAAGAGCGTGCCCAAGAGCACAACCAAGAACGCGACCAAGAGTGCGACGACGGCTAAGCAGAAGGAGACAACGCAAGAGGAGCCAGCTAAGGCAAAGGCCAGCACAACGGCTGAGCAGCCAAAAGTTGCCACGCCTGCCAAGGAGACCAAGAAGGCGACCGAGACTAAAGAATCAAAGGAGGAGACTACTCCAGCCGAGAGTCCTAAGTCCTCCGCTAAGGCTACCGCTAAAGAGCCAGAGCCAACGCCTGTCGCACCGAAGGAGGCAGAGCCTACAACGGCCAAAGAGCCTGCGACTGTTGCCACTAAGGAGCCAACATCCAGCGAGCCCGAGCCCTCTGCTGCTAAGGCTGAGCCCGCAAAGGAAGAGCCGAAGCAGAAGGCTCCCGAGCAACCAGCCCCTGTCGCATCAGAGCCAGCCACCCAGGAGGCGCCCGCAGCGAAGCCCCAGGCAGAGCCGACCGCTGAGGCGACAACAGAGACCAAGGGCGAGGCTGAGACAGAGATATTTCGCATTGCAAAGAAGGAGGACGAGCCACAGTTCAAGGTGGTCGGCAAGATCGATCTCAGTAGCTTCAGTAGCTCTCGCTCTCGCAAGTCTAACAAGGACAAGGACAACAACCGTCGCAAGCGCAAGCGCATCTCCTCTGGTGCTGTCGATGTCAAGAGCGAAGGCGCCAAGATACAGGACGATCGCTCAGGCAAGAAGGGCGGTCGCTCAGCAGCTCCACAGCGAGGCGAGCGTCCAGCACGCAACGAGCGTCGCACTGGACGTAAGAGCAAGCGTCAGGAACCCGTCTTGACTCCCGAGGAGCAGGACGAGCTAAGAGCTAAGCAGGTCAAGGAGACCCTAGCACGGCTCAACAACAAGCAAACAGCCTTCGGACGTGCTGCTAAGTCTAGACGTGAGAAACGCGAGGCACGTCGTGCCGAGTTTGAACGTGAGCAGGAGCTCTCCACGCAAGACGAGAAGGTACTCAAGCTGACCGAGTTCGTCACCGTGAGCGACCTTGCCAACATGATGAATGTCCCCGTCACCGACGTCATCTCCACCTGTATGAGCATTGACATGATGGTGTCGATCAATCAGCGTCTTGATGCCGAGACGATCAACATCGTTGCCGAGGAGTTTGGCTATGAGACCGAGTTCGTATCGGCCAACGTTGTCGAGGCGATCTCCGCTGACGAGGAGCCCGACAAGCCTGAGGACCTAGAGCCTCGTCCACCCGTCATCACCATCATGGGTCACGTAGACCACGGTAAGACTTCACTACTCGACTGCATCCGTCGTTCGGACGTTACGGCAGGCGAGGCGGGAGGTATCACGCAGCACATTGGTGCGTACAACGTAACCCTCTCCGATGGTCGTCGTTTGACCGTCTTGGATACGCCAGGTCACGAGGCTTTTACCGCTATGCGTGCTCGTGGTGCGCAGATTACAGATATTGTGGTCATCGTCATTGCGGCAAACGATGCCGTAATGCCCCAGACCATTGAGGCGCTCAACCATGCAAGTGCCGCTGGCGTGCCGATCATCTTCGCGATCAATAAGATCGATGTCAACGGCGCCAACCCCGATAAGATCCGCGAGCAGCTCGCTGGTATGAACTACCTCGTCGAGGATTGGGGCGGTAAGTATCAGGTACAGGAGATCTCTGCCAAGAAGAACATCGGCATCCCCGACCTACTAGATAAAGTCTTCCTCGAGGCAGAACTCCTCGAGCTCAAGGCCAATCCTCATCGCCGTGCCTCTGGCTCCGTCATTGAGTCTTCACTAGACAAGGGCAAGGGTTACCTCGCCTCCGTCTTAATCCAGCGAGGCACTCTCCACATCGGAGACTACATCCTAGCTGGTAGCTACTACGGACGTGTCAAGGCTATGTACAACGAGTACAACAAGCGTGTCGACACCGCTGGGCTATCCACGGCCGTCTCTATCCTCGGCTTCAACGGAGCACCGACCGCTGGTGACGACTTCAACGTCATGGAGAGCGAGCAGGAGGCTCGTGAGCTGGCTGTCAAGCGTGAGCAACTACAGCGTGAGCAAGGCTTGCGTACGCAGAAGATGCTTACCCTCGACGATATCGGTCGTCGCATCGCTGTGGGCAACTTCCAGCAGTTTAACCTCATCATCAAGGGTGACGTGGACGGCTCCGTACAGGCACTGGCCAACTCACTCATCGAGCTCTCGACGAAGGAGATCCAGGTGAGCGTCATCCATCAGGGTGTCGGTCAGATCACCGAGTCAGACAT
>CAMPUN010000219.1 GCA_946997275.1 uncultured Porphyromonas sp. | reverse complement strand
CAGTAACGCCACCGCATACTAATCTGTAGCCCGCTGTAGGAACGCTATCCGTGCGGCCCACAGCGGGCTACTTACATTTGTCTACGCCCTAGGATCAGTACCAGGTGTAGCGCATCTCATAGCTGTCAAAAGGCTCCTCGCCCGTACAACCATAAGTACGCAGTAACGCCTGTAGCTTCGCCTGCTCCGCTGGTGAGAGCGGGATGTCGCCACGCTTGATACGGTAGAATTGTGTCTTCGTGTGCTTTGCGATCAGGTAGTTAGTAAATGCCACATAGTTATTGTGGCTCATCTCACCCATTGCCCTGGTTAGTCCTCTAGCATAGCGCTCGGGGCTGTCTGAGCGGTACAGTTCGCAAGCCTTCCCCTCCTGATATTTGGGGTGGTGGCTATTGATCAGTGTGAAGGTACGCTCTCCACTTAGCACCTGAGATACGAAGTGCGCATGCAAGCAATGCGTGCGTTCGCTACAGCTCTCGGAGGTGCAGATGGGATAGCTGGAGGGAACCTGTTCGTTTACAACTTCTCTCTTCATAGTCATCTGTAATTTTAAGAGATTTATAATTTGGTTATTGAGGAGGTTGCGAGCGTAAGTGTGGCAGGTCAAGCACTTCACTGGACGATTTTCCGCACTTACGTTGCCTTCCTCACTCCAAAGGTACAAAAGATCCAGCAAAGCTAGCTAACTATCAGTGCCACTAGGATGAAACTCCAGTTTCTCCCGTACGAAACTCCAGTTTCTTCCGTATGAAACTCTAGTTTCACCTAGGAGAAACTGAAGGTGGGGTAAGCGGGTCGGGCGGTTTTCCATATATTTGCTACGGCTTACTGCAGAATTACGATATACACACGACATCTTCATGCTACAGATACGAACGATCAAGAGGCTACTATGCTTAGCCATCGGGCTACTCCTATGGAGCGTCACCGCCTCAGCGCAGACGACGGGGGGCGCCATCACGGGAACCGTCCAAGATGCCAATGGGGCGCTCGAGGGTGCCTCCGTCTTCCTCGTGAAGGATCGGGAGACGCAGGAGATTGTGCACTTTGCCGTGAGCGACGCTGCGGGTCACTTCACGATGAATGCGCCTGCTGGGCAGTACATCTTCGGCGTGAGCTATCTCGGCTATGCAATGCACACGGAGGAGATTAACCTTTCGGAGAAGCCACTTGACCTAGGCACCATTACTCTGGAGCCGAGTAGCGAGGAGCTCCAGACGGTGGTCGTGCGGGGGCAGATCGTCGGGGTGCGAACCCGTCCCGATGGCTTTACGGTCGATGTGCGCGAGATCAGAGAGCGCAGCAACGATGCCTTAGACTTGCTCAAGCATATACCGAAGGTGCAGGTGAAGGGCAATCAGCTCAGCATCCTAGGCAAGGAGCAGGTCTTGGTCAAGATTGGAAACGTCTTGCAGCGTGTCGACGCCTCGGAGATTGCCGGTCTCCTCAAGGGGTACGATGCGGGGCTGATAGACCGTGTGGAGGTCATCACGCAGCCACCACTCAGATACGACCCGGACGGCAATACGGCGATGATCATCCTGCACACCTCCTCCCTCTTTAAGGAGTATATGGGCGGGGTGATTGGCACGGAGGGCATGTTTGTCAGCAAAGACAACTTCCGCTACGGGGGCTACGGGTCGCTACTTTACAATCGGCGAGGGCTTTTTGCCTCGATAGCTCCTTCGATCAACTTCAATGGCTCGGACAATCTAGAGGATGTCACCTACGAGGCGAAAGATTATCGCTACCACACTTATACGCCCTCGGTGGGGCGACATAATTATATGGGGGTGCGTGGCACGCTACAGTACGCCTATGGGGAGAAAAGCCTAGTGGGCATGGCGCTCTCGTGGAGTAGGAAGAAGTACCATAACATCTTCGAGAGTCAGGAGACGACCACGCAACCGAGCGCTCCAGAGCGGGTCGTGGAGAATAGCAACGCCTACCTAGCTACCGAGCCACGCATCACAGCGACCGCTTACTGGGAGGCAACCTTTGGGGAGCGGGGCGGACAGCTCTGGAGTGAGCTGTTGTACTTTAACTTAACAAACGGTTCGCAGACTACTTACGAAGGTCGGGCATTGGCTCAGAGCGATCCTTTCTTAGCCTATCGTGAGGAGAGCAACCTGCACACCTCGGGGGCGCACCTGAGCAGCGACTATGCGATCTACTTAGATGGAGACAAGCGCTACCTCCTAGAGACAGGACTCAAGGGCGCTTGGAGTGGTACCGCCAATCATCGGGCGCACAGCGATGCGGTGAGCCTGCATCCGCTCATACAGCAGAGCAATGACATAGTCTGGCAGGAGTGGAGTCTCTCGCCTTACGTTAGCGGTACGCTTCGCCTGAGCGACCAGTGGTGGATGCGCCTAGGGGTGCGCTACCTCGGGGTCAAGTCGCATCTGGCACAGCAGGGGCAAGCAACGACCACGATCCCAGACTTAGATCGCTATGATGACGCTTGGCTCCCGATGCTACATGCTAGCTACACGCCCTCGCCAAGGCATCAGCTGACGCTCACGGTCAATAGCTCCATCGTGGAGCCTAAGTTTAGAGATCTCAACCCCTTCGTCTGGCAGGTCAATGAGCGTTCCTTTTACAAGGGGAATGCGCAGCTTCGTCCTGAGCTTCGCTATTTGCTGGGTGTCGGCTACACCTTCGACCAAGCCCTCTCTATCCGAGGACGGTTGCGGAGAGGGTTGCGGCTGATGACACCAATCTCAACTCTGCAGGGCGAGCGGGTCTATACGCAGATGGAGAATGCGCAAAACAGTCTCTTCCTAGGAGCTGAGGCGGGCTACTACTTCGACAAGCTCCGCTGGATGAGTGCCAACATTGAGGCGTACTACGGCCGAAGCCTCTACACCTCCACATTGCCACAGCTCCCGCCTAAGATGACGGGCAGTGAGTGGGGCGTCAGCGGCTACCTGGACTTTACTTTCAACGAGAGCCGCACCTGGACTGGCTTCCTCTCGGGCGAGTTCACGGGACGGCAGAAGACGACGGTCGTCACGCTAGAGCCGCAGTACAATCTGGGACTCGGCATGAGCTACTTCCTCTTGAATAGACGGCTCGCGCTCTCCATCGCTGGATTAAACCTCCTAGTCTCGCACTACAAAGGGGTGAGTCAGTACGACGGCTACAGCGTCACCTTCGACAACAGCTACGACGACCCGACGCTCTACATCTCAATCTCCTATAAGTTCTCCAACGGCAAGGACACCTCCTCCACTCGTAGCCAAGGCGCACGGGACATCGAGCGCCGCTTCTAACAATTACCCTTTTAGCTCTTGTGAAACAGGAAAAAACTTCCGACCTTTGTCTCTGTAACAGTAATCGTCAAATGGAACGTCTATTATCAACCCTTATCCGCAAAGCCCTCCTAGTGACGGGGCTATTACTTGTCGCACTATCCGTCTCGGCGCAGACATCT
>CAMPUN010000218.1 GCA_946997275.1 uncultured Porphyromonas sp. | reverse complement strand
GCTATCGGAGCCATCAGAGCTATCGGAACCATCAGAATGATCGGACTTCTAATCTCTAACTTCTAACCTCTAACGTCTAAGCTCTAATCTCTAACCTCTAAATTCGTACCTTTGCGGTAGCACCTGCGAGATGTAACGCTCGCGATGGTGCACAAACTGCATTTTATCACGAAACAATTATACCTAATATGAAGATTACAAAGGATAGCTACGTAACCTGCGAATACGAGCTCTACACGGGCAAAGAGAAGAAAGAAATCGTTGAGAAGGCAACGCCCGAGGCGCCCCTAGCGCTGATCGTCGGGGCGGGGTTCCTGCTGGAGGCTTTTGAGAAGCAGCTGATGGGACTAGAGGCTGGCGACAAGTTTGACTTTACCCTCACGCCTGAGGAGGCGTATGGTGAGGTCTCTGACGCTTACATCCTAGAGCTGGAGAAGGAGCTCTTCAAAAACGATAAGGGGGAGTTCCACTCGGACGTCGTCTACGAGGGCAATGCCGTCCCAATGCTGGACAACCAAGGCAATCAGCTGGTTGGTATCGTCGAGAAGGTCGGCGAGGATACGGTGACGATGAACTTTAACCACCCCTTGGCTGGTCAGACACTGCACTTCGTCGGGTCTGTCCTAGAGGCGCGTCCTGCTACTGAGGAGGATCGTCAGAGACTGACGGCACAGTTCTCCGGACATGCGGGCGGTTGCTGCGATGGCGACGAGGGAGGCTGCTCTTGCTGCAGCGGTTGCCACTAAGCCATCACTATGAATAGCTTCGGACGAAACCTGCGACTGACCACCTTCGGGGAGTCGCACGGAGTCGCATTGGGGGGTGTCCTCGATGGTATGCCTGCGGGCTTCCTGATAGACAGGGAGGCTGTGCAGCGCTTTGTCGACTTGCGTCGTCCAGGCTACTCACGATCTACAACAAAACGCCGAGAGCCAGACGAGGTGGTCTGGCTCTCAGGCTTGACTGACGAGGGGCGGACGCTGGGTAGTCCGATAGCCTTCGTAATAGAAAACAAGGATGCTCGCTCGGAGGACTACGCCACCGCTACGAGCTTGGGCGGGAAGCCCTTTAGAGCAAATCATGCCGACCTGACTTACTGGCTCAAGTATGGTCTAGAACCTCAGCCTGGAGGTGGTCGGTCGAGTGGCCGTGAGACGGTCGCTCGTGTGGTGGCGGGAGCCGTTGCTCAGCAATGGTTAGAGCAGGTGTGGGGCGTCACGGTGCAAGCTTTCGTACAGCAGGTAGGCGCTCTATCGCTCGCTGGCGACTACACGACTTATCCGCTAGAACATACTTATGATCGCCTCTGCTACTGCCCCGATGCGACGCTAGATGAGGAGATAGCCACCTACCTAGCTAAGATACAAGCCGATCGTGATAGCGTGGGCGGTGTCGTGGGGTGCGTGGTGCGTGGTATGCCAGCTGGCGTGGGCGAGCCGATCTTTGATCGTATACCAGCACTGCTGAGTTATGCCGTGATGAGCATTCCGGGGAGTCGCTCCTTTGCTTTTGGTGATGGCTTTGACCTAGCGGGACAGCGAGGGAGCGCCGTGATTGACGAATTGCTCGCGATGAGCGATGAGGGCACGGTGACCTTCGGAAGTAATCACAATGGCGGTGCACTCGGCGGGATCACGACGGGACAGGCCTTGAGCCTGAGCGTAGCGTTTAAGCCGACCCCAACGATAGCCCGTCCGCAACAGACGCTCACGACTGAGGGCGAGCGCGTGACACACACCTTCACGGGGCGTCACGACCCGTGCATAGCACTACGGGCGGCGCCTGTTGTGCAGTCGATGGTGGCACTGACTCTGGCGGATCTACTGGTCGCTCTCGGCGATTAGCTGCTGGGCAACTTGCGTCGCCTGCGTGATGCGGTTCGCCATACCGATGCCGTCTCGACAATTGCCCGCAATGATGAGTCCAGGGTAGCGACGCTCTATCTCAGCAATGGCAGCGCAGCGCTTCTCACTATCGGCACCGTACTGCGGGATCGCATGGCGGTGGCGCGAGATATGCACCATGTCGGGAGCTATGCGTGGATCGATGCGGAGCACTTTGTAAAGGTCTCGGAGCGCGAGTGCACGTACCGTTTCATCGTCTTGATCGATCAAGTCGGGATAGCGCGTCCCGCCCATGAAGATGCTGTAGAGAACTCCTTCAGCAGTCGGGGTGCGGTCGGCAAAGCAGTCCGATGGGAAGAGAACACCGAGGATATCCACCGGCTCTGACGAAGGCATGAGCGCACCGAAGCCACGATAGTTGCTGACCTTACGGTCAAAGCCGACAGCTACCTCCACGATCGGCGCATAGTAGAGACTGGTAATGGGAGATAAGAGTTCGTCGGGAAGCGTCTCTCCGAGGAAGCTCTCCAAAGTGTGTGCGCCTACGGTAGAAACCACGCGCTCGGCTGGGACTTCGTGGAGCTCTCCACCTTGCTGGTAAGTAACGAGCCAGTCGCCCGTTGAGCCCTGTCGGACCGATGTGACGGTGGCGCCAGTGCGGATATTGTCTGTGCCGATCAGCTCGACCATTTCGTGGATCATCGTCTCCAGTCCGTGCTGGGCTGAGTAGACCTCTTTGGTGGCTAGGCGGTCACGGTCGCTCTTGGGCTCTTTGGCTTTTGCCATAGCTCCACGAATGAAGCTCCCGTACTTCTGCTCTAGGTTGTAAAGCTTGGGCAGGGCGTGGCGGGTCTCCAGCTTCATCGGATCGCCAGCGTAGATGCCCCCGACGAAGGGGTCAACGGCATACTGCAGGAAGCTCTTGCCAAGGCGACGCTTCGCGAGGGAGCCGACAGACTCGTAGGGATCGTTGCCTTTCTTGCGCCACGGCTCGCCGAGCAAGCGGAACTTATCGCCTAGCGTGAAGAGCGAAGTTGTCAGACCGCTCAAAGGTCCCGAGGGGAGGCGGTGAAGCTTTCCTTTCTTATAAATGTATCGGCAGTTGCCCGCTGGCGTGGCGGCTTCGTAGCCTGAGGGGAGGAGGGCAAAGAGCTCGGCAACTTCGGGGAAAGAGATCGAGCCCGTGTTAGGTCCCGTTTCGAAGGTGTAGCCTCCTTCTCGCAAAGTGCGGATTTGTCCACCAGCCCGCTCCGCCTCCTCAAGGACGAGGACGGGCAATCCCGCTTTCCGTAGGTAGAGAGCTGTGGTGAGGCCTGTGATACCGGCACCAATGACTATCGTTTGTTTCATACTGCGTGACTGTTATCGTGATTGTCTAGCGACCATCTCCTGGACGACTGTGAGCAAGCCAGCCGTGAGGCGGGAGAGGTCGTCGGGCTGGATGATGTATGGGGGCATGATGTAGCAGAGCCGGCCGAAGGGTCGTACCCATATGCCGAGCTCTACGAAGCGGCGCTGCATGAAGGCCATATCGACTGGCTCGTCTAGCTCGATCACGCCGATAGTGCCGAGGACGCGCACCTCGGTGACCCC
>CAMPUN010000217.1 GCA_946997275.1 uncultured Porphyromonas sp. | reverse complement strand
ATGGTTGCCTCCGCATTGTAGCAGATGGTGATGATGGTTAGTAGGGGCGTGGTGGTCATCGGCTTGCTCGCTGGGTGTCATCTATTAACTGTGCGTAAAGCTGGGCATACTGCTGGGCAATGGCTGTCGGGGCAAAGCGCAGGGCGGAGGCTCGGCAAGCTTCAGGCTGATAAGCTGTAGCTTCTGTGAAGTGTTGCCAGAGAGCGGTCGCCATCTCTTGCGGTTTGTCGTGCGCCACGAGGGCGCCATTGACCCCATCAATGAGTATGTCAGCAGGACCTCCCGAGTCTCTAGCGATGACGGGCGTACCGCAGGCAAGAGCCTCTAGGAGTGTCTGGCCAAAGCTCTCGCGCTCACTAGTTGAGATGAGAACGGAGCTCTCAGCATAAAGGGAGCGCAGTCGCTCCGCATCGGAGATACGGCCCAGATGCTGTACGGGGATGGGAATCTGCTTGAGGAGTGTGCGGTCGGATAGGGCACCGACGAGTGTGAGCTGCATTTGCGCTGTCTGCTCGCCCGCTAGCTCGGCTAGTTGTTGCATGGCTGCGGTGAGGTAGCTCCACCCTTTGATCGGATCATCCACACGTGTCGCTACGAAGAGAATCTGATAAGGAGGCTGCTCATTGGTGTCTCGGCTTCTTTGGCTCTGTGCCTGCTGATAGTACTGAGTGGAGAGGACATTGCCGATGGTGCTGATGCCTAGGCGAGGCACGATGGAGGAGCGTGACACCTCATTGGCAAGGCTACTGGAGACGGTGACCCAGTGAATAGGGTAGTGCGCCATGAGCTCCGCTTTGCACTTCCGAACCTGTCGGTCTAGTCGGCGCAGGGGGGGTGATAGTTCACCAGGCTTGGTCGCCATCTGCTCGATGCCTTGAGCCCACCAGTAGTCATGGAGCGTGATGACGACGGGTAGCCCGAGCTTGCAGAGCTCCTCGAGGGTGCGGAGCGAGAGGAAGGCGTGCTGCGTCCAGTGCAGATGGATGAGATCCACCTTTGCGAGGTAAGGGCGCAGGGCACGCATAGAGATGCCGAGTCGGCCTAGAGAGGTTTTGAAAGTTTGCTCACGGTTGAAGCCGTTGAGCAGAGCAACGATGGCGCGCTCGCTCCAGAGCTTACATTGCCAAGCACGGTAAAGCCCCCGATCATTGCCAAGGGCATGCACCCCAGCTAGGGTCTCCGAGTTAGGAGCCATCAGCAGTAGCTCAGCGTCTAAGCCGTAGCTCCGCTCCGCCTCTAGCAGTCGCAGCGCTGCGACGCCAGCTCCGCTATTAGCCCCATAAGTGCTGAGGTGTAGGACCCTTGTCACAGTTACTTCTTGAAGTAGCGCAGGTAGTCGCCATACCCCTCAGCCTCCAGACTGTCCAGGGGAATGAAGCGCAGCGCCGCACTATTGATACAGTAGCGCAGCCCGCCAAGCTCGACGGGGCCATCCTCAAAGAGATGCCCGAGGTGAGCGTCCGAATCTTTGCTGCGCACCTCCGTACGCACCATGCCGTGTGAGCGGTCGGTTGACTCCTTGATCAGTTGGTCGTCAATAGGCTTCGCAAAGGCAGGCCACCCGCAACCCGAGTCAAACTTATCCAAGCTGAGGAAGAGCGGCTTGCCAGAGACAACGTCCACGTAGATACCCGCCTCGGTGAGGTCGTAGTACTCATTGTCAAAGGGAGGCTCCGTGCCAGCCTCCTGCGTCACGTAATACTGCATCGGTGTGAGACGCTTGCGGAGCGCCTCGTGGTCTACGTAGCGGACGTAGCTCTCCCGCGCTATCTGTGTACGACCGATGTGACAGTAGCCACCAGGGTTCTTACGCAGATACTCCTGATGGTATTGCTCGGCGGGGTAGTAATTGTCCAAAGGCTTGCACTCGACCACGACGGGGTCGGCATAAGCCTGCTGTAGCGAAGTGAGTGCTTTCTCAATGATCGGGCGCTGCTCCTCCTTAGTATAGTAGATGCCCGTGCGGTACTGCGTGCCTTGGTCGGCTCCTTGGCGGTTGAGCGTGGTGGGGTTGATGACGGTGAAGTAGCGCTCTAGGATAAAGCTGAGCGGCACGCGCCCTGCATCATAAACTACCTGCAGTGTCTCTGCAAAGCCTGTTTCGCCTGTGCAAACTTCCTCATAAGAGGGCTGCCGTCCGAGCGTGCCATTGGCATAGCCCACCTCGGTAGAGACGACTCCGTCGACCTCCTCAAAGAAGGCTTGCATACCCCAGAAGCACCCCCCAGCGAGGTAGACGGTGTCTAGCTCTTTAGGCTGAGTGTTCTCTCTAGACATAGCGTTAGTGAGGATAATGGTCGTGCAACTTATAATCAATGCAAGTGCGACCCACTTTGTACGGCTTGATAAGGTCATTTACTATCTGGACATGAGCGGGGTGTGTAGCGTAAGCCGAGAGAGCCTCTAGGTCCTCTACGTCAGCCTGGAGCATGAAGGTAGACTCCTCGCTGGGGTTGCAGTTGAAGAAGACCTCCATCGACTCCAGCTCGAGGATCTGCTCGGGGAGGTCTTCGAGGAGTTGCTCGATCTTCTTCAGATGAGCCTGCTGCTCCTCAGCGGAGCCTGGTAGTTGTAGCGTGAAGATGACGCAATGACGTATCATGTATTATGGGGGAGTAAATGGTTAGACGATTAGTGTTTGGGGAAGAGTGTCGAGCAGGTGCCATCCTTCATGCACTCTATCATCTGCTCATCAAAGAGCGAGTCTTTGTAGCCTAGGAAGTAAAGGATGCCATCGAGCCCGACAGACGAAATGCGCTGCTCGGCACTTGCCTTGACCTTTGGCTTAGCGTGAAAGGCGATACCTAGTCCTGCTAGCGAAAGCATCGGCAGGTCGTTAGCTCCGTCGCCTACAGCTACCGTCTGCATGAGGTCCACACGCTCTACCTGAGCGATCAGACGAAGGAGGTCAGCCTTGCGACGGCCATCGACTACATCGCCCACGTAGCGACCCGTGAGCTTGCCATCGGCCACCTCTAGTTCGTTGGCATAGACATAATCTATGTCAAACTTCTTCTGCAAGTAATGGCCGAAGTAGGTGAAGCCACCCGAGAGGATAGCGGTCTTGTAGCCCATCACCTTGAGCGTGCGCATGAGTCGCTCACACCCCTCAGTGATGGGGAGGTTGTGCGCTATATCCTCCATGACAGAGACGTCCAGCCCCTTGAGCAGAGCGACACGCTCAGTAAAGCTCTCGATGAAGTCAATCTCACCACGCATAGCTCGCTCGGTGATTGCCTTGACCTGGTCGCCTACGCCAGCTCTCATGGCCAGCTCGTCGATCACCTCGGTCTGGATCAGCGTCGAGTCCATATCGAAGCAGATCAGGCGACGCATACGGCGAAACATACTCTCCCGCTGGAAGGATATGTCCATATCTAGCTCGCCACTCATCTGCAGGAGGTCTAGCTGGAAGGTGTGGACATCCTTGATATTGCCACGCATGGAGAACTCGATGCT
>CAMPUN010000216.1 GCA_946997275.1 uncultured Porphyromonas sp. | reverse complement strand
AGATCCAGCTCGGCGAGTGGGTACTTGCCGTGGGCAACCCCTTTAACCTGACAGGCACCGTCACGGCGGGCATCATCAGTGCCAAGGCTCGTAGCACCGCTGTCGAGGGTCCTCAGGGCACGGCTCAGATAGCTCGCTTCATACAGACCGACGCTGCTGTCAACCGGGGCAATAGTGGTGGTGCTCTCGTAGATGCTCAGGGACGACTCATAGGTATCAACACCATGATCTTCTCCGAAACGGGCAACTACTCAGGCTACTCTTTTGCAGTCCCCATCAATACCGCTGCCAAGATCGTTAGCGACCTCAAGAAGTATGGCTCCGTACAGCGCGCTGTCCTAGGCATCATCGGCGGAACGGTCAATGAGGATGTCAAGAAGGAGAAAGACCTCAAGGTCTCTCAGGGCGTCTACGTCAATGAATTCTCCGAAGTCAGTGCAGCCTATGCAGCTGGCATCGAGGAGGGCGACGTCATCGTAGCCATCGATGGTAACAAGATCACCGAGATGGGTGAGCTACAGGAGCGCATCGGTCGTTACCGTCCTGGAGACACCATCGTTGTCACGGTAGACCGCAAGGGTACGAAGCGAGACTTCAAGGTTAAGCTCAAAAACGATGAGGGTAGCACCGAGATCGTCAAGAGAGACGGCAGTAGCCTCCTCGGAGCCACCCTGCGCGAGATCTCAGGCGACCAACTACGCAAGCAAGGCATCAGTTATGGCCTTGAAGTTACCAAGGTGGGCAATGGCAAGTTCCAGTCCGCAGGCATCAAGAAGGGCTTCATCATCCTCTCGATCAATAACAAGCCTGTACGCACCGTCGCTGCTGCACGTAAGCTGGTCGAAGCAGCTCAGAAGACACGCCTTGGAGACAAAGCGATACTAGTCAAGGGGTTCTATCCAGGCGAGTCCATGAAGTACTACGCCATCGACCTGAGCTAGCAGATCGCGACAAAAGACAATCCTAGTAAAGGGGACTGGAAGCTCCAAGACGCTTCCGCTTGATTAGATCACACTGATCTCATATCCCCACACACGCTGACGGGCGAGCCTTATGGTTCGCCCGTTTTTCTTTGATTAGCATGGCTCCAATGCAATGAAGCGCATGATTGATTTTGACTCAGCTTGCTTCAAAGACCTAAGCAGCGCCGTATAAACGGCTTGCAACGCTTGTTTTTGATCTTTTGTTTTCTTATCTTAGCGCACGAAAAGGTCTTAAGAACTTTAGCGAGCTTGAGTCTTTTTCCCTCTAAAGCACGTACTAACTAAACATCAATAGTATCATGAGAAAACTATCCCTTATTTTATTTGCGAGCCTCCTCGTCTTAGCACTAGGATCTTGTGATGATGACCCTATTAGCACCATCACTACTGAACCCACGGGGCTGACACTGACGCCCACGGCGGTCACGCTCAAGGTAGGCAATACGAAACAGCTCACAGCTACTGTGGAGCCTCACGATCGCACCTTTACCGTCACCTTCACTAGCGACAATGAGCAGATCGCGACGGTCGATGCCAACGGACTCGTCAAGGCAGTTGCCGAGGGAACTGCCCATATCACCGCCCGTGTGGGCCATCTCACTCAGAAGTGTGTCGTCACGGTCTCTAACTCAGCAGCTACCGTCACTCTAGATCTCAAGACTCCTACACTAACGATCAAAAAGGGCAAGACTGCTCAGATTGACTACACCGTCACACCTGCCGATACGCCCGTCGCCTTCGTAAGTGACAAGACAGAGATCGCCACTGTCGATGCTCAGGGTCTCGTAACGGCCGTTACTGTGGGTAGTGCCACCATCACACTTGCAGCTGCGGGTCAGGAGGCACAGGTAGCAGTCACCGTCACAGAGGAGAGTGGTGGTAGTAATCCTCAGAATCTTACCGAGCTCCCTATCCTCAACTTTGACCCTGAGTATAGTAATAGTGAGCAGAGGATAGTTGATCCAGAGATCCTTGATCACGAGGCGCGACTAGGTCGTGTCGCTAAGCCTATAACGATCGGACAGGACGAGTATGGTCAGGATATAACCGTCAGTACGAGCTTTGTCAATACCGACCTGACGATATCTGGCGTTGCTTACAGATTAGTTCTTAATGATGGTACCGATGCCATTCTAGCACTTAGCAAGGAGTCTCTAGCCAATTGTCCTAAGACGCTCGCCATGCTAGCCGAGTATGGATTTACCAAGCTAAAGGATGACAAGTTCCAAGATGGCACTCCTGCTAAGGTCGGAGAGAAGGATGGCGACCGCTCAATAACTGTGCAGCTCTACGATGCCCCCATCGCTGAGACACAGTCTACTCTGTCGATAGTATTCTTTAAGAGTAGTCAGGAGAAGGAGATAGATACCGATCACCCCATCCTGCCAGCAGCAAAGGACTTCCCAAACTATGCAGCTCTGATGACTGGAGACATAGCCAAGATCAAAGCTGCAGAGGAGAAGATCGGGCTACGAGAGTACTGGTCTGGCGTCAGTGATGAGCCAGAGGTCAACCTCATGTTTGCCACCAAAGACGGTCTTGAGTCTCAGACCAATATTAAAACAGCTTACTACGTCTATACACCTACGAGAGGGGTAAAGTTTGTCAACTGTATGGTGAACTTCATCAAGAGTCGAGATGATCTCGCTAATCCCAAGATCAAGGATTGGTTTACGGCCAACGGATTCGGCGAGAACTACCGATATGATATTGAGAAGGGAGTAGCCAAAAGCTTCGACTCTACTGGCAAGCTAGCCTGCGAGATCTACATCGACACAGGGAGAAATCGCGCATACCTCCGCGTCTTCGGCAATGAGAGCGCAGAGTCAGCTAGCTTGACACGTCGTCTAGCCACTAGACAGTATGACAGAGCACTGCATCAACCGATCCTAGTAAGAGGTGTCAAGGAGCGACGCTAGCCCTGTTCGCAAACTTACGGAATAGATCGAGGGGATACTTGTCTATAACCTAGATTTTGCTTAACTTAGCCAGTGTGGAGCGGATAGATTTCCTTGAGAAGATATATCCGCTCCCACCTATAAGTTCCATACTAACTAATCAGACTAATTGATATCTATGAAAAAACTAACAGCCATCCTATTCGCTACATTAGTGGTCCTAGGACTAGGGTCTTGCTACCAGGAGTGCAATAATGTTCTCCCGCAGCCTACGGCTCTGACCCTGAGCCCCACAGTAGTCACACTCAAGGTGGGCGACACACAGCAGCTCACAGCTACTGTAGAGCCAACGGATCAAAACTACACCGTCACCTTCACTAGCGACAATGAGCAGATCGCTACGGTCGATGCCAACGGGCTCGTCAAGGCCCTTGCTGAGGGTACCGCCAATATCACCGCCAAGGTAGGTAACCTCACGGCGAAGAGTGTCATCACGGTATCTAACTCAGCACCAGACGTCACGCTAACGGTAAATAAGCCTACACTAACGATTGAGAAGGGCAAGACCGCTCAGATTGACTACACCGTCAC
>CAMPUN010000215.1 GCA_946997275.1 uncultured Porphyromonas sp. | reverse complement strand
AGTGAAGCTCTTTGATCGTAGGAGTCTTAAAGCCTTCGGAGTAGGTAGCACGCAGGTTGACGGGGCCTAGCTTGTAGAGGAGGGACACCTTGGGAGTAAACTTAGCCCCAAAGGCTGGATGATAGGTTAGCCTCGCTCCCGCAGTCAGGTTAAAGTTCTTCGTAGGTGTCCACTCGTCCTGTAGGTAGAGTCCCGCCTGAAAGTCATTGACCCGATTCTCGTCCAGTCGGTGTGGTGCTATGAGCCAGTTGTGATGTAGGTCTAAGCCAGCGCTAAGTCGCTGATCGAAGGGAAGCGAGAAGACCCCCTTGAGCTCTGTCGTGATGCGCTGCTGATTGCTCTGCAGACCTACATCTCCAGGGAAGTAGGGGAAGCTCAACTCCTTGCCTCCAGGCAGGAACTCCTTCGCCCAGGTCTCACCTGTGTAGACGTAGTAATAGGCGTGCCTGTAGTACTGCATCTGAGCCGTCAGAACAGCTCCCTGTGGGGTCTGCCAGCGCATACCTGCACCTGCGGAGGTGTTGTGATAGCGGAAGTCGTAGGTCTTGTAGTCGGGCACACCCGTCGGGCGGTGGATATCCTTGCGATAGTAATTGCCCTCAACATAGGCCGAGAGGGGCTTGCCCTGTCGCCAGTAGAGGTGCTGTCCTATCTGCCAGTCTAGGTAGGGATTGGAGGTATTATTGACCGAGTTGGTTACAGGCTTTTCGTATCGGTTGGGGTTTTCGTAGGTTGTGTTTTGCCAACCGTCAGAGTGCTTTAGATTAAAGTCGGTCAGCGTCGTCCAGTCGCCCACCCTATACTGAAAAGCGTTGGACTGATTGATCACTCCATAAGAGGCGACACGCGTGCTATTGTCTATGGATATATTGTCACGGCTCTTCTTGGTGATGATATTGATGACACCCGCTATAGCGTCGCTACCGTAAAGCGCGGAGGAGGCTCCTTTCACCACCTCAATACGCTCGATGCGTGTCGGGTCAACCATATCCAAATTCGTCTGCCCCCCGAGGTCGCTCATCAACCTCTTACCATCCACGAGGATAAGGATATAGCGGTCTCCCAGCCCGCCCATCTGCATGGCGGTACCCATATCGCTATGACTAAAGTCTATCGACGGAATCAGCCCCGATAGTATCTCTGTGAGGGTTGCCGAGCCATAGCTCTCTAGCGTCTTCGCATTGATAATCTCCGTCTGCACAGGCGCATTTTTGAGGAGGTAGTTTGTCCCCGTGCCCGTCACGACCACTTCGTCAAGATTGACGACCGAGAGCGAGTCGGCAGGTTTCGATGCACCCGTCTGCGCCATCAACGTAGCGGGCAGCAGCAGGACTAAGAGCTGTGCAACAATTGCCAGATATCTATTCATAAACCAACTGGATAAACTAACAGAGGCAGGCAACCTAACCAAAAGAAAAGCGGATTCGGTTAGAGTAGCTTTTACACCACAAAGGTAGTAAAAAAAAGTATTGTCCAGCAACCCACGAATCTTCTGGCCAGTAGACTTGCACTACATATTGGGAGGCTTACAGACGACAAGGTCTGTAGCGTGCAGCAGAACGCAGGCTCCTTTGTCGGCTTTATTACCTTTGCACTGTCTTCAGATTCAGTTGGAGGTCTGCTGGCTAGGACGTATGATGATGAGCGAGAAATAAGGGATAGGCTGACGGGAGAGGAATGTGTCACGGTCACTGGTGAGAAGCTCTAGATCGGGATTGCCTAGATGCTCGGCATAGATGAAGTCGTAGTTGTCCTCGGCTATCACCTCACGAACGATATCGGCACAGCGCGAGAGCTTCATCACCACCACCGTAACTCCTTTCGAAAGTTCCTCACGGAGCTGGGAGCTACTGAAAACCTTGCTCAGTACGAGAAGCGACTCGTCTTGGCGCACCAGCCCCTCACCAAAGGCTGCCGCTGCGGCTATATAATAAGGTATCCCTGGCACAATCTCTATCTTGGCACCCGCCCGACGAAGCAGGTCTGCGAGATACTGCACCGTGGCGTAGGTGCCGGCGTCGCCGATGGTGACGACGCTACAAGCGAGTCCCCTACCCTGCTGCTCCATCAGTCGGGTGGCAAGTTGCTCGTAGTAGCGGATCGCCTCTGTACGGTCACTGCTCATCGGGATCTCTAGGATCTGGCAGCGCAGAGCGAGGGCAGAGCCTTCGGGTAGTGCAGCGATGATGCAGTGAGCTGCTTCGCCTAGGCAATAGATCTCGTCAGCCTTTTGGAGCTTGCCATAGGCACGCATAGAGATATCCTCAGGTGTGGCAGCGCCGAGGGAGACGATTGCTATCGGCTGTGGCGCTTTCATCGGCGGAAGAGGTGCTTGAAGTTGTCATTGTAGAGCTTGGAGAGCCCAGCGCGATTGTCAATGGCGTCACCGACGACCATCAGCGTGGTGAGCGTGAGGTGATGCTCACGAACTATCTGCGCCAGCTCGGAGAGTTGACCACGGTAGATGCGTTGCTCAGGCCAAGTAAGCTTGTAGCAGACCGCCACGGGCGTCGTGGGTGGGTAGTGAACGAGTAGCTCCCGCTGCACCTCCTCGGCAAGGGTGGCACTGAGGTAGATGCACATTGTGCTTTGCGAGGCAGCGAGCTTGTGCAGTTGCTCTCGCTCGGGCATTGGCGTACGACCGCCACCTCGGGTTAGGATAATGGTCTGCACACGCTCAGGGATGGTAAACTGAGACCTGAGCTCTGCAGCGGCTGCTAGGAAAGAGGAGATGCCGGGCGTGATATGGTAACTCATACCAGCCTCGTCAAAGAGCGCCATCTGCTCCTGTATGGCACCAAAGATGGCGGGGTCTCCCGTATGTAGTCGCACGATGAGGGCGTGCTTGTCGTAAAACTCCTTCATCAAGGCAAACTGCTCCTCAAGATTCATATCGGCGGAGCTTTTTACAGTGGCACCCTCCTTGGCATAGTAGGTTAACTCAATGGGAACTAAGCTACCAGCATAGAGAATCAGGTCGGCTCGCTCGAGGAAGTGCTTACCACGCACAGAGATTAACTCAGGATCACCAGGACCCGCCCCAACGATCTCTATATGCCCGTGAGGCAACCCTTCGGGAGCTACCGCAAGGCTATAGGTGAAGTCGCTCTGCGGTGTGAGACAACCCTTTTGCTTCTCTATAATAAGGAGTCCACCTTGACTGGCTGCGAGTGCGGAAGCTTCGCTAACGCTCGTTGAACCAGTGGCTGTGGCGACACGTTCCGAGGGATTGGGCACCTCGATGGTGGCTAGCTCGTCGCTACTGTAGAAGTGGCAAGGCTTACCTAAGTGCTGGGACAGCTCGTTGAGGATCGGTTCGCCACGCTTGAGCTCGATGCTATTGATCGTGGCGATGGCACTGGGGGCAAAGCCTTTGGCACGAATGTCTGAGAGGATATGCGCCACGACACCCTCGGGATTTGCCTGATGGCGACAACCCACACCGAGGTGCAGGAGTGGCGGACGGAAGTAGAGACAAGG
>CAMPUN010000214.1 GCA_946997275.1 uncultured Porphyromonas sp. | reverse complement strand
ATCGCAACGAAGACTTTCTCAAGAAGCTCGACGAGGATCGTCGCAAGAAGGGGTGTGAGTATGCCGTCCTCGTGTCGCTCCTAGAGCCCGACAACGAGCTCTACAACGGGGGCATCGTGGACAAGTCACACCGCTACGAGAAGATGTATGTGATCCGCCCCCAATTCTTCGTGCCGCTGATCACGCTCCTGGTCTCTGCCTCACGCAAGAGCCTCGATATCCGGAAGCAACTCTTTGAGGCGCAGCAACAGTCCATCGATATCACACACTTTGAGGAGGATATAGAGGAGTTCAAGGACAAGTTTAGGCGCAACTACCGCTTAGCGAGTAATAAGTTTCGGGATGCGATCAAAGAGATCGACAACTCGATCAAGCATTTGCAAAGGATCAAGGACAATCTCATCGGCAGCGAAAACAACCTGCGCCTAGCCAACGACAAGGCGGAGGGGCTAACCATTCGCAAGCTCACCTACAAGAATCCGACGATGCAGGCTAAGTTCAAGGCGCTCAAAGCTCTTGATCAGTCGTCAGAGGAGTAACCCAGCTAAGCTAGCGACGGAAGGTCGGGACGTGTGAGGTAGTCGGTGACGACGATAGGGTAGTAGGTGTGCTCGAGGCGATGGATGCGCTCAGCGAGCGTGTCGACCGTGTCGTCGGGGTGGACCGCTAGGCGCACCTCGCAGAGCGTCGAGCCACGATCGTACTCGCCATCGATGAGGTGGATCGTGATGCCGCTCACCTTGCAGTGCTCCTCGAGGACGCGCTCGTGGACACGGTCGCCATACATTCCCTTGCCCCCATAGTCTGGTAGGAGCCCTGGGTGAATATTGAGGATGCGCCGAGGGAAAGCTCGCAGCAAACTCTCCGGCACCAAGCCGAGGAAGCCTGCGAGGACGATAGCTGTCACCTGATATTGCTCTCGGAGTTGCTCGGCAAAGGCAACGTCCGCCATCTCTTTGCGCTGGAAGACGAGAGAGCGTACACCTAGTCTCTCAGCACGCTGGAGGACTCCTGCGTGAGGATTGTCAGTTGCTATGAGCGCGACAGAAATGTCGTCTATATTTGTGAGGTAGTGGACGAGAGCTTCAGCATTTGTGCCATTGCCCGAGGCGAATATTGCTATGGTTTCCATTTTTCTTCGTACATTTGTTGCACATAAGGGGTGTATGTGTGCAAAGTGCGATGGCATTCACACGCTCTGACACCTCTTCTGCACAAAGGTACAGCTAAATCTGCGGATACGATACGCTCCTCGCGTGGGGCGACTGGCAGAGCTACGCTACCGACCCAATATGACTAATCAATTATTCATCAAATAACCTATTAAGCAATGAACGCAGAAGTAGAAAGCAAGGTCAAAGACCTAATAGCAGACAAGCTCAACGTTGAGCTCTCAGAGGTAACTCGTGAGGCAAACTTCACCACCGATCTTGGTGCTGACTCACTCGACACAGTCGAGCTGATGATGGCCTTCGAGAAGGAGTTTGATATGACCATCCCCGATGAGGAGGCTGAGGGTATCAAGACCGTTGGCGACGCTATCGACTACATCGAGAAGCAGCTAGCATAATCTATCTAGAGGAGTATACGCAGTAGCGCTCTCCTCATCATACGATACAGAGGTGTCGCCGCCTAGTCGCGTGGCGACTCTCCCGCTAAAGTACAAAGCCCAAGGGCAAGTCTCAGATCTCCCAGCATGGGTGCTGGGCTTGCCCTTGTGTGCTTCCCAATATTCAGTTTACACCGCTAGAACCTGTTGCACACAGCAACAGACCTCTCATATACTGACGCTTGACTTTGATATAGCCTATGCAATTTAACAGAGTAGTCGTGACTGGCCTAGGTGCCATCACCCCCATTGGCAATGATGCTCCTACCACTTGGCAAAACCTGCTAGCGGGCAAGAGTGGAGCAGCTCCCATCACACAGTTTGATGCCTCCAAGTTCAAGACCCAGTTCGCCTGTGAGGTCAAGGGCTTCAACCCCGAAGACCACTTTGACCGCAAGGAGGTACGTCGCTATGATCGATACACTCAGCTCGCTCTGGTAGCAACAAAAGAGGCGATCGCAGACTCCGCTGTAGATCTAGAGCATGTTGACAAAAACGAGGTCGGCGTCATCATCAGCGCAGGTATCGGAGGGCTAGAGACCTTCCAGGAGGAGATCATGCAGTATGACCCCGAGCGGGGCCCTCGCTTCAATCCTTTCTTCATCCCGAAGATGATCTCCGACATCGCCGCTGGACTCGTATCTATTGAGTACGGCTTCCACGGTCCCAACTACAGCGTCGCCTCAGCTTGTGCCTCCTCAACGAATGCTATCATCGACGCGGCTATCATGATACGCCTAGGCAAGGCTAAGATGATGGTCGCAGGCGGTAGCGAGGCTGCTGTGACAGTCGCTGGTATCGGTGGCTTCAACGCGATGCACGCTCTCTCTACCCGCAACGACTCTCCCGAGACAGCCTCTCGTCCCTTCAGTGCTAGCCGCGATGGCTTCGTGCTAGGCGAGGGTGCCGCTATCCTTATACTAGAGGAGTATGAGCATGCAGTCGCTCGTGGGGCTAAGATCTATGCCGAGTTTGCCGGCTTCGGACTATCGGCCGATGCATATCACCTGACCGCTAGCCACCCCGAGGGTTTAGGCGCCAAGCTCGTGATGACCCGCGCACTAGAAGATGCAGGGATGAAGCCCGAAGATGTAGACTATATCAACGTCCACGGCACCTCAACACCTGTCGGTGATGCTTCCGAGGTCAAAGCTATCCAAAGCGTCTGGGGCGACAAAGCTTACGATCTCAATATCAGCTCCTCCAAGTCTATGACCGGACACCTCCTCGGTGCTACAGGAGCGCTCGAGGCGATGGCTATCGTCAAGTCCATTCAGGAGGATGTCGTCACACCAACCATCAATCATGAGCCAGGTGACGAAGACGATCAGATAGACTACAAGCTCAACTTCACCTTTGGCAAGGCGCAAAAGCGTACGGTCAACGTAGCCATGAGCAACACCTTCGGCTTCGGCGGTCACAACGCTTGCGTCATCTTCAAGAAGGTTCAGTAAGCGCACACGCACCGCATCAACTCATGACACTGTATCAGCGATACCCCCTCACGCACGTTGCTTTAGAGCCGACGAGTATGGAGGGGTATCGCTTTTTGGGGTCTTCTAGAGAGCGACGGCTATGAGTTTCTTTCGCACCTCTAGGACTAGATCCCTGCTTCGAGAGCTAGGCGAGCGCTGGCAGCACTGGTGGCGTAAGATGCGTGGGGGCACCTCGCAGCGCACGCCAGATCTGACCTCACTCTTTGACCGGATAGGCATCGTGCCCGTCCGCACAGACCTCTACCTCCTAGCGATGCGTCACCGCTCCTGTACCATCATCGGGGAGGGTGGGGAGAAGCTCAATAATGAGCGACTTGAGTTCCTCGGCGATGCTGTCCTCGAAGCCTCCATCTGCACCTACCTTTACCACCTCCACCCCACATGGGACGAAGGTGAGCTGA
>CAMPUN010000213.1 GCA_946997275.1 uncultured Porphyromonas sp. | reverse complement strand
CTCAAGGGGAAGAACTTCCAAGTCCTGGATTGGGCTGCAGGAGCTAATAATCGCAAAGGAATCCCTTACGAAGGCTCCGAAAGCTCCGAGAGCGTCCCCTCAATGACTCTCTCCTCTAATCGTACCTCAGGGTCTTGGATATTGGTCATAGATGCTGATAAGAAAGACCGTAGTGAAGTGTGGTTGGATCTGAATGGCAACGGGACTCGCGATGCTGGAGAGCAGCTAGCTGACCGAGATTTCGGAGGTTTTGTTGTTAAGCCTGTGGCAGCTAAGGATCTGACGATTTACGGCAAAGTTACGGTCTTAGAGTGTCAAGAAAATGAGATTACCAACATTGACTTGTCTAAGAATCCATTTCTTAAAGAGTTGAACTGTGGTAAGAATAAACTCACGGCTATAGACCTATCCTCCTGTAAAGCGCTGGAGAAACTTGAGATCTATCATGTGGGACTAGCCTCCCTAGATGTCACTTCAAATAGTCACTTGCGGATCTTAAAGTGCTATGGGAATAACTTAACCTCCCTAGACCTCTCAAAGTGTCCTGAACTTACGACTTTGGGTTGTGACGAAAATAAGCTTACCTCGCTAGTGCTTACTCAGCAAGCAAAGCTTTCCGCTCTTATGGCTCATGCGAATCAATTGACGCAGATAGATCTAAGCGCATGCAAAGAGCTGAAAAACGTCACGCTGTATGAGAACAAACTGGAGACGATCACTCTTGCGAATCACCCTCTCCTAGAGGAGATGTATGTGTATGACAATAAGTTGCAGACCATAGACCTCTCTGGCTGTCCTGCACTGATGTACTTGAGTATAGGGATGAATCAACTTCGCTCTTTGGATATCTCACACTGCCCGCTCATCAAGGACATCTTTTGCCCCAGCAATCAGCTCAAGGATGACGCTGTGACCTCTCTAGTGGCTCAGCTCCCAAATCGCGATAAGGAGACAGAGGCTGGCAAGCTATACATCATAGACACAGACTGTAGTCCAGCAGACGGGAACTACTGCTCTAAAGAAAATGTGAAGAACGCACTGGCTAAGCACTGGCAAGTATATGACTACCGCCAGGGGAAAAACGACGGAGCCAATCCTTATGAGGGTGCATTGGACAAGGATATATACACTACAGATCAGCCGAAAGCTATACTGACCTCTCAAGAGTCTACGGGAAAATGGACGCTTCGCCTAGATGCCTCTCAAAATGTCAGAGATAAAGCTTGGATAGACAGAAATAATGATGGTGTATACCAGCAAGGAGAGGAGATCAAAGATTGGGATCGTGAGTTTACACTACCACGCACTACGACCGAGCTTACGATATATGGCAATATGGAGAAGCTCTACTGTATGTCCAACGATCTTACAAAGATAGATTGCTCTCAGCTTCCTAAACTGGCACGGCTGTCTTGTCGAGATAATCTCTTGCAGGAGTTAAACGTGAGTCACAACAAGCAACTCTTAGAGCTCTTTTGCTATGGGAATAAACTCACCACACTAGATGTCTCCCAGAATAAAGATCTAATTCGTTTGGACTGTGAAAAGAACCAAATCACAGCCCTCAATTTCAATGCTAATGACAAGCTAGAAGAGCTTTATTGTCACCACAATCAGTTGACTACCTTGGATCTCTCTAAGAACAGTCTCCTCGGGCGAGTCAACTGCGCTTACAACAACCTCACCTCGCTGAGCCTGCCAGAGCATAATCAGCTCCGCATAGTGAATTGTCACAACAATAAGCTATCCCAAGAGGAGACAAAGGTGGTGGCAACCGCCTTGTGTGACCGATCTGATCTACAGGAGCAGGGTATCATCGTAGCTGTGAATACGATTGATAAGAGTGAGCAAAATGTCTGGACCGCAGAGACCGTATCTCTTATGTCTGGTAAAAACTGGCTAGTCTATGATTGGAAAAACGGAGAGAACAAGGGAAGGAATCCTTATCTTGGTGAACCAAATCATATATCACAGATTACACCTGCTAGACATCAGATTAAGATAGAGGGTACGACCGTTTGGGTAGAAAAGGAGAGCCAGGACTTCGTCCGTCTCTATTCCGTTTCGGGCGCACTGATCCTTGAAACTAGAGAGGATCACGTCACCCTTCCTTATGAAGGCACTTTCTTGCTTTCTATAGAGGATGCATGTTATGTCATAACGATCTAGAGTTCGCGAACTTTATGGGAGGCTTCTTGACCAAGTAGCCTTCGCTTTAGATATCCACGGGAGAAGTTGATTTCACCCGTGGATATTTTGTTTGCGAATCCGTAGTCGATGGACAATGCAAAGGTAATCATTGCTGTCCGATAAAAGTTTTTCGGTGAAAGAAAAGCTTCCTATTTCATCGGACAGCAATGACTTTTAAGAAGGAGTTATGAGTGATTTACGGCTTCAACGTGCCTATGGGGACAACGAACACATCTCGATCCTTCATTTTGTAGGCATAGTTGCCAGTGGCAGTCAAAACCATTTTGAAGGCTGGGGCTTTCATCTTCGTTGTATCGATTTTATCAGCTAGCTTACAGAGACTCTCCGCTCCCTCGTTGATGAGCGTCTCCCCTCCGAGCTTTATCTCTATCAATCCATAGGCTCCATTGCGAAGGTGTACGACAGCGTCACACTCGAGATCATTTTTGTCTCTATAATGAAAGACTTTGCCGTCTAGCATCTCTGCGTAAACTCTCAAATCTCGTATACACAGCGTCTCAAACATTAGCCCCATCGTGCTAAGGTCGTTGATAAGATCCTTGGGGCCAATGCCTAGTGATGCTGTAGCAATAGAGGGATCTACGAAGTAGCGGGTGCCTGAAGTGCGAATAGCCGTTTTGCTACGCAGGTTAGGATTCCACGCTTCAGCATCTTCTATTACGAAGATGTCCTGAAGTGCGTTGATATAACTGGAGACAGTCTTTTCGCTGATATCAAACCCACCCCCAGTAGTCATATCAGCCGTTATGGTGCCGATGGTTGCTTGAGTGCCTTGATGGCGAGCATAGGAGCGAAGTAACTTGCGTGTGGTCTCAGCACTGCGCTGCACGCCATCAACACGAGATATGTCGCTGTGCACTACGCCATCTACATAGTCCTTAGCTTGGTCAAGTGCTATCTCTGTCTCCATATCAATGGCTCTGGGCCAACCTCCCCGACAGATGAGATAGGCTATATCATCTAGCTCATGAAAGACTTGTCCTGTGACACTTCCATTGCCTTCAAATAGCTCTCTCAAGCTCACCGTTCCCGTAGAGTCTTCGCTCTCCCATAGGCTCATAGGTCTCATCGTGAGCCACGCAAATCGACCTGTACCACTATGCTCTACTTGACTCATATCTGCAGGGACGGCACTACCTGTAAGAATAAACTGACCTAAATCTGGTCTGTGATCCACCTCATAGCGGATCGCATCCCACAGTTTAGGGACCAGTTGCCACTCATCAATCAGTCGGGGAGTCGAACCTACGAGCAACTGATCTATGCTCATCTCGGCCATCTGTAGGTATGTAGCCCGTCGCT
>CAMPUN010000212.1 GCA_946997275.1 uncultured Porphyromonas sp. | reverse complement strand
ACGCAGACCTAAGAAGGACGATACCTTTATCGTTGGCCATGGGTTTGGTCTTAGCTCTAGGTATCCTTTATACCGCTCTGGAGTGGACCTCCTCCAAAAACGACAATGAGGACGAGACCACATCGCTCAACATTGCCGACATGGAGGATGCCCTCATCATTCCTGAGCAGCAACAAGAGCAACCTGAACCAGAGCCTGAGGCTCCACAAGAGGTCGTAGAGGTTGCGCTGCCAGAGGAGTTTAAGGTGGTTGATGACAACAAGGAGGTTGCTAAGATTTCGATCGTCTCTGCAGACCAAGATCGTGAGCTACCACCGCCACCTGTCATCGTCCAGCCTGCACAGACAGTTGTTGAGGAGCCTGAGGATCAGATCTTCGAGATTGTAGAGAATCCGGCCGTACCTCCTACGGGAGATATTCCCTCTCTGCTTAAGTGGATTGCTAATCATATTGAGTACCCACAGAGTGCTCTAGATAACGGCATCCAAGGTAAGGTCGTACTCCGCTTTGTCGTGGAGAAGGATGGATCTATCGGAGATATACTTGTAGCTCGCAAGGTAGACCCCGCACTAGACAAAGAGGCTGTTCGCGTACTTAAGTCTATGCCTAAGTGGACACCTGGTAAGCAGCGTGGTAAACCTGTACGCTCTTACTTCACACTACCTATCTCCTTTACCATTGGTTAAGGCGAAGAGCGGTGACTACGTATTAAAGAGTAAGAACTGTAAGATGGTATAGATGCCTTTCTATACTGCTAGTCTAGCGAGGCATTTATACCACTCTCATACTGATCAACAAGGGATGTCTCATTCATCAAAAGCCACGGACCTGAGCGCGTATCGTCAGATGGTGCAGGATACTCTGCAACGTCTGCACCTAGATAAGCGCACGCCTCAAGCTCTCTATGCTCCGATACGGTATACGCTGGAGCAAGAAGGAGCTAAGCGAGTGCGTCCAGTCTTGGCGCTCTTGATGCAAGCATTCCTTCATCCAGAGGCTCCATTGGTGGCATCGCCTGCAGTAGCGCTAGAGGTCTTTCACAACTTCACGCTACTCCATGATGATGTGATGGACAATTCTCCTGTACGACGTGGCAAGCCGTCAGTCTACGCTAAGTATGGACTGACACCAGCCATCCTCTCGGGAGATGCCATGCTGATCCTCGCTTATCAGATGCTCACGGAGGAGGTCTCTCCAGAGATGCTCTCTGATCTGATGTGTGACTTCAATAGGATGGCAACGCTCGTCATGGAGGGACAGCAACTAGACCTCGAATATGAGAGGCTGGACAGTGTCTCCAAGGAGCAATACCTAGAGATGGTCGGCTACAAGACTGCGGTGCTGATAGCGACGGCAACGCGCTTTGGGGCAATCCTCTCAAAGGTGGATACAGAGCAGATAGAGCATGCCTACAACTTCGGCTGGAACCTAGGAATAGCTTTTCAGCTTCAGGATGACTATCTGGATCTATACGGGGATAGTGAAACCTTTGGCAAGCCCCTCGGGGGTGACATCCTAGAGGGCAAGAAGACTATCCTCCATACGCTCGATTATGAGACTGCTTCACAAGCACAGCGAGAAGCGCTCACAGAGGCGATGCGGAGACCCAACGAGCAGGCTGATGAGAAGATCTCAAAGGTCAAAGCTCTATATGACGAAATGAAAGTAGCGACTCAAGTGCAGACTCTCGTGCGAGACTACTTGGCAGAAGCCCAAAAAGCTCTAGAGAGCCTAGAGGCGTTTACAGGTAGAGAAGCTACGTTGTTGCGAGCATTTGTAAGCAAACTGGCTGAGCGCAACACTTAAGCGTCACACCCTTAGCGAAGGGGGTGGCAATCTAGAAGCAAATAGGGGAGACCCTATGGCTATACGGAGTAGAGATGCTGATAGATACCCATACACATATATACGGTGCCGAGTATGAGGCAGACAGAGACGCTGTCATCTCAGTGGCTTGTGAGGTGGGGGTTGGCTACCTGGTCATGCCCAATGTAGATCTCACGTCACTCCCTCTACTAGTCGAGACACACCGCTCCTATCCCGATCGCACAGCGATGGCTCTAGGACTGCATCCCACCTCGGTGGAGGCAGACTACGCAGAGCAGCTACGTCAGCTACGCCAATACATAGCTGAGTCTAGTGAGGCAATCGTGGCGATAGGCGAGATAGGACTGGACTTCTACTGGGATCGCACTTATGTGGAGGAGCAGCAGCGAGCTCTTATCGAGCAAGTCGGATGGGCTATAGAGCTTGACCTGCCAGTGATACTGCATGTACGCTCTGCACTGGACGAGACGATTGATCTCTTGACCTCTCACTTTGCTTCGGATCAGCTACGCGGGGTCTTTCATTGTTTCGAAGGTGAGGAGGCACAGCTACAGCGTATTTTGGAGCATTTGCCCTTGATGATGATAGGGGTCAATGGCAATGTGACTTATAAGCGCTCTCGCACCGCTCAGTTACTGTCTCAGATACCTCTAGATAAGATGTTGCTAGAGACAGACGCACCCTATTTGGCTCCCATTCCCCAGCGGGGGAAGCGCAATGAGCCAGCATATTTAGTTCATACAGCTAGTTATGTGGCTGATCAGATAGGCATCTCACTAGAGAGCTTGGCAGAGCATACGACAAGCAATGCTATACGGCTCTTTTCGTTGGACTTAAATGCTTAGAGGGATCTAGACCTCATCGACTGGTTAGCTTGTGAAGATGTAGAGATAGTGACCGTGGTACCCCCGAATGTGTGCTAAGTCGCCAAAATTCTTTAGATTTGCACTGGTAAACGGACAGTAGGCTCCACGAGATAGGAGATATATTCGGAAGACATAGCTATAAGGACTACGTATGATAGACTGACATATTAAGGAGAGATGCTCGAGTGGCTGAAGAGGCACGCCTGGAAAGCGTGTAAACGTCGAAAACGTTTCGAGGGTTCGAATCCCTCTCTCTCCGCAAGTAATAACAATCAAACTAGAAATAATCAACTAACACAACTATCGCAATGAAAAAGTTATTTGCAACGTTATCATGCATGGCTCTACTCACACTGGGCCTCACACAGATGACCTACGCACAGGAGGCTGCTCCAGCAGCTACAGACACCACAGAGGAGGCTACCCCTGCTACCGTCGATGAAGCTGTCGAGGCTGATATGGCAGTTGTCATGGAGCAGGATGCTACAGCAGACCAGACCTTCCACCAAGCTCTCAAGACCAAGTTCATCGAGGGTGGTGCTGACTTTATGGCACTCATCGCACTAGTCCTCATCCTCGGTCTTGTTCTCTGCCTAGAGCGTATCATCTACCTCAACCTAGCAGACAACAACTACGAGGCATTCCTACGCAAGCTCGAGGAGGCACTCAACCGTGGTGACATGAATGGAGCTAAGGATATCGCACGCAACACTCGTGGTCCCGTTGCTTCCATCGCTTACCAGGCACTCATGCGCTTTGATCAGGGCATCGATGTTGTCGAGCGTTCTATCGTCTCTTACGGAGGCGTCCAGGGTGGACTTCTAG
>CAMPUN010000211.1 GCA_946997275.1 uncultured Porphyromonas sp. | reverse complement strand
TCTGCTCGTAGATGTTGCCGTAGCTGTCCTTGAGGGCGTACTTGGTCACCCACACCTTGGCGGCCAGCTCATCACCGCCGAAGTAGTCCAATGTGGCTTGATAAGCCTCATCAAAGGAATATGTCTTTTGCTTCACTTGAGTAGATATATGAAGGGTTACAAGATTAAGTCTGCTAGAGGGGTTTCGTTATAAGAACGTCACGACCCTGAGCATTTCGGAATTCGTTTGCAATATTACAACCAATAATTGACGTGGGCAAATAAATCAACTAGAAAATGCATAATTGTTGATAAGTTGTCCGAGAAAAAATCGTAACTGTCTCATAGTTAGTATTGTCCATTTTGGCGATATGATCGAAAGTTGACCGTTTTGAAAACTCTCTCTTGTGAAAGGCAGTCCAATGCTTGCCTATTTGGTTGACTATATGGGTGAAAGGCTTGTGTTTGTTACGCTTTTCGTGTTCTTCTTCTGGAGATTTCTCGCTCTAGCTCAGTCATTAAGAAAGCTTTCCTCCAAGCTTTTCAAAGTTTTCCTCCGCATAGAACTCCTTTGCCAGCTTGTAGTTCATTCATATACGATGAATTCATTTACGTCTCTAGAGAGGAACGAAAAAACTTCGGACTTATGATTTGATTCTTCCGAAGTTTCATTTGATTCTTCCGAAGTTTCATTTCTCGCCTCGGTGGAGACTTTTTAGTCTCTACGGAGCTATTTGGAATTTCCTCGGGAGAGATCCGAATCATCGGAGATCCCTGAGTGAATCTGTAGGACAGTGTAGCAACGCTCAACTCATATATTCCTTTGTTATCGCCGTGTGCAGCTTCTATTATGAGGCGTCAGCCCTGTCGCGAGGACGTGGATGACCGTCTCCGATACCTTTTTTTGTACCTTTGTGGCGGATCTAGGGTGGTCAGCAGGGCGGATGCCTTGATTTTGTCCACCGTAGACCACACACAGAGTAGGGTAGTGCCCTCCTCGTAACTGTTTGCTCACACTATATTCATCTATTCCATAGAGTGATATGATCAATCGGTCTATCGTACGCATCCGCGTCTTCCAGCAACTTTACCAGTCTATCTCTAGCGGTCGTCTAGATGTGGCTTTGGCGGACCAGTCGCTCACGACCTCCCTACGTCACACCTACTACCTCTACTACTATTTACTAGATCTGATACGTGCGCTCGCAGCCTATCAGAGGGAGCTCTTGGAGATACGTGAGCGGCGCTTCCTCAAGGCGTCGGACGAGGTGACTCCTCGTAGGCTCTCGGATATGACTCTCGTCAAGGAGATAGCTCGCTGCACGGAGATACAGAATCCGCTAGACGAGATGCAGAGGCGCTGGGAGCAGGACGAGCAGTTGCTCCGTACGCTCTACAATATAGTTGAGACAGATCCCTCCTACAGCGCTCTACCTGAGGATGTCTCTACGCTCTCTATGCAGGAGCAGTGTGACTTTTGGGGTAATCTACTCAAGCAACTCTTTCGCACAGCGGAGCTCAATGAGCATCTTGCGGCAAACTCGTTCTACTGGGCCGATGCGACCGCTATCTGCGAGCGCCTAGAGGTCGAGGAGATGCCTACAGTGGATCAGGTGGAGGCGACGGTAGAGCGTCTCAAGGGATCGGACGACTATCGTGTCATCCCCTTTACCAATCAGCCTGTGGTGACGATACAAGACTTTGCACTGAAGACTTTGCGTCGTGGTGCTAAGGATGGCTTAGAGCTACCAGGCGACCTGCTCCCTATGTTTCACAGTGATCGGGATCGTCTCTATGCGCATCAGCTACTCTCGGAGACGCTCCTACATCGTGAGGAGTATGACGCCATGCTGACGCCACGACTAGATAACTGGGAGCAGGATCGTGTGGCGCTCGTCGATATGATCCTGATGGAGATGGCTGTGGCGGAGGCTCTCAGCTGCCCTGACATAGCGCTCGTCGTGACGATCAATGAGTACATCGAACTGGCCAAGGTGTACGACAACTCTAAGAGTGCCTCCTTTATCAATGCCGTGCTAGACAGGCTCTTTACAGACCTGAAGAGCGAGGGCAAGCTCCTAAAGTAAAGCTTACTTCTACCTAATCCTACGATCATGCAAGTAAGAGGTATGCGTCTGAAACCGAAGATCATGTACATCTTTATGGTGAGGTCCTTCTTGCCTCTCCTACTGATGACCATCTTGATCTGCTGGTTTGTCGTCTTGATGCAGTTCCTCTGGCAGCACATCGATGATCTGGTCGGCAAGGGTATGGACGTGGGGGTGCTGCTGGAGGTGATCTTCTACGCAGGGCTCTATGTCTTGCCTACGGCTGTGCCGCTGGGAGTCTTGCTGGCGTCGCTGATGACTTTCGGCAATCTAGGCGAGCGACTGGAGCTCCTCGCGATGAAGTCCGCGGGAGTGCCTCTGAGCAAGATCATGAAGCCACTGGTGATCCTCGTGACCTGCCTCGCTCTGGGGCTCTTCGTCTATCTAGATAGAGGCGTGCAGAAGGCTAGTGTGCGAGTTTATCAGATACTCTTCTCGGCACGCTATGCGCGTCCAGAGCTGGAGATACCGCAGGGTATCTTCTTCAACGGTATAGATGGCTACAGTATCTACGTAGGGAAGAAAGATGTGGCTACGAGTACCCTACACAATGTGATGATCTATGACTTCTCCGAGCAGCGCGCACCGCGTATCATCCTAGCCGATACGGGACGCTTGCTGATGGACGACAGTAAGCTTTACCTTATTATGTCGCTTCGGAGTGGGGAGAGTTTCGAGCAGCTTAGTAGTCAGACGACGCTGATCCCAGGCAGTCAAGCTTCGGATGAGCGTCCCGCCTCATACATCAAGGAGCACTTTGCGGAGAAGGTGATCTTCATCCCCTTTGATGCCAACTTTGAGATGATGGGCGATGACTACCTCAAGTCTCAGTTCGTCGGCAAGAACCTCCGAGAGCTTATTAACTACAGCGATAGCACCCGCTTGGTGACAGACAGCGTGGGTCGTCAGGTGGGGAGCAACGTACTCTTTGATATACATACCAAGCTTCAGCCACCTGCGCGAGCAGATATTGGCACGACGATGCCAGGCGCCAACCTGCAAGCTGCAGCTTGGCTAAAGCAGGATCAGCTCTCGCATCTACCCTTTGCCACAGTCTCCGCTCGTCGGCTGGACCATGACGAGCTGCTGGTGTCTGGGTATAGCGACGCCTCGCCAACACACTACACGCTGGACACGCTGATGGATAGAGCCTCCGATCAGGATAAGTTGCTAGGTTACAAGCAAGCCCTAGAGTGGCTCGAGAGTCTCTCTTCGTCGGTGCAGATAGCGGACACCTATTACGCTGATGCTGCCTCGGACTACCGTGTCAATGCGCAGGAGATGCACCGCAAGTTCACCTTCCCCGTGGCTTGTCTGCTCTTCTTCTTCGTGGGTGCTCCGCTAGGAGCCATCGTACGCAAGGGAGGCGTGGGTACGCCGATGGTCTTGGCAGTGCTTATCTTCATTATCTACTACGTCATCGACACCTTTGGCCTGAAGA
>CAMPUN010000210.1 GCA_946997275.1 uncultured Porphyromonas sp. | reverse complement strand
ACTCCCACATGGCCAGAGAGCATGGCAGCAATGGCTTGGTCCAGAAATTCGTGCCAGCTCTCGCTCTTCTTGTAGAGCTTGCTACTCCCCTTCGGCACAATGAGCTTGCGAGGCGTGCCAGCTACGCTAAACATAGCCATTATTCCGACCTCCACCTGTGCGGGGTCGGCCACACGTATCTCTACCTTGCGGAGCTTATCGCAGAAGGCAAACGCCATATCTCCGATCTTGCGCACGCTCTCGGGTATCACTAGGACCTCAAGGTCTTGGGCATCGTAGCCAGCATTCTCAGCGATCTCTTGCACCGTGTCGGGGATTCTATAGACATCATCATACAGTCCCGCAGGGTACTGGATCAGCTGCGTCTGCTCCTTATTATATAGGATACCGTCGATAGAGGAGTAGCTTGGATTGTTCGGATCCACCTCAATCTCGAGGAGCATGATGCAGTCGTGGAAGGGGGAGACCCCGAGACGAGTCGTCTGCGCAGGCAGAGACATAAAGCTGAGACTCGAGCAGCGGGCGAAAGCATACGACCCCACCTCCTCTAGATGATCTCCGAGCATCACCTCCATTAGAAAGTAGTTGCTCGCAAAGGCTAGCCCCGCAATCTTACGCACCTCCTCAGGTATCGTAAACTCCTGCTCCTCCTTAGACGCAGGGTAGTGTACCAAGACACTCAGATCCTTGCTATATAGGATGTCATCCCGCACGACGTAGTGCTCATTCTCTGGGGCTACGGTGATCTGCTCCATAGCCAGACAGTCCGCAAAGACCCCATCACCTAGGCGCTCTACCGAGGCGGGGATCAGCGCCTTCGTAAGGTCACTACAATTGCTGAAAGCCATCTCCTCAATCACCCGAATGCCCTCCGAAAGCGTGAGACTGCTGAGCTGGATGCAACCATTGAAAGCGTTGTCCCCGATCTCCTGCACATTGCCCGGGATGACCAGTTCGTGGAGCGCCATAGTACCCGCAAAAGCACTGCGCTCGATCCGCTCCACCGTGTCCGGGAGGATGAGCTCCCTGAGAGCGACACACTCGCTAAAGGCAAAAGCGCCCACACACTTCAGTCCCGAGGCAAGCTCTAGTGCGAGCATACTGTCACAAGACTCAAAAGCCCCCTCGCCAATCTCCGTGACGCTTCCTGGGATCGTCACAGACTCCAGGCTCTGACAGCAGGCGAAGGCGCTCTCTCCGATATAGGTCACCCCCTCGGGTATCTCCACGCTCGTGAGCTCCGTGCAGTTATAGAAGGCGTAGTCACCGATACGGGTCACACCCTCCTTCAGGACGACCATATCAATTTGGTCGTTGAACTCAAACCATGGGGCCTGCCCAATAGGGTAGTCGGGTAGAGCACCCGTACCTGATAGCGTGAGAGAGCTATCCTTGGGGTCATATCGCCACAAGAGCTGCCCCGTCTCACCGCTCTTTGGCATCTTAATCTTACTCATTGATTTACTCCTTATTTAGTTAGTTTGGTGAGCCACTCGGCGATCAGCTCCAGTACCTCGGGAGCGACCGTCTCGCTGATCTGATAGTATTCGCTCACGGCTCCTGTCGTCGCATGCTGGAAGAGGTGGTTCAGCCCCTCCAGCTGGCGCACTTGCCGTGGTGTCCCCGTCGGGAGACTCTGCTCGATGACGGGCAGATGCTTATCCGCCAGCACCTGTTGGTCTAGCGAACCATTGAGCGCCAGCACTGGGCAGTGCGTCTGCGCTATATCCCCCTTCGGATCATACTGTGTGAAGTAGATAAGCCAAGGGTTCAGCCCGTCGGCAACCTTCTTGAGATCCAAAACCAACCCAATAGGAAGCTGGTAATGTCCCTCCGAAAGCACCTTCGTGACCAAAGCTTCGCCACGCAGGTCGCTCTGAGCCGCTTGGTCAAAGGCTGCTACCGCAGCTCGCAGATACTCTGCGCGAAGCTCTTTTGGCACCTCCGCCCGAACTAGGGCAAGGTCCATCTGGTCTTGCAAAACCTCCTTGCCAGGCAGCGTGCTACCCGCTAAGCTGATGATGAAGTCAGGGACCCCTCGAGCTGCTAGCATGAAGGCGATGGTACCGCCCTCGCTATGTCCCAGCACGCCCACCTTGTCGAAAGCTTTGCGCCCACGTAGGTAGTGAACCGCAGCTGCAGCATCGTCCGCTAGCGTTGCGGTGGTCGCCTCGGCAACACCAGCCGAGTCTATATCGTCGTGATAGCCACGGTCGTCGTAGCGTAGCGTCGCTACGCCATGCCGAGCCAAGTAGTCCGCCAGCACGGCAAAGGGCTTATGCTCCGCAAGGGTCTCATCACGATCCTGTATGCCCGATCCAGAGACAAAGAGAACGACCTGCTCCACACGGCTCCCCGCCTGATGCCCGACAGGGTAGGTGAGCGTGCCGTGGAGCGGTGCCGTGCCATTGTAAAAGATCACCTCCTCCGTCTCGTAGGGGTAGGGCGGCTGTGGAGTCTGCGGACGATTAGCCTTGGCGGGCTTGCTGGCTCGTACGAGCGTGAGCGGTAGCGTCATACCACCCTGCGCAAAGGTGCCCACAATAGTGTCGCTGCTCACGAGCTTGCCCTCGTAGCGAACGTATAGGTTCGGTATGGTGATGACGATGCCATCGGCAAGCTCGATCGTTGCCTCGATACCGGTCGCCATCTGTGACGGACTATCCATTGTGCAGTAGATAGTCTCTTGTTTATCTCTGAAGATGTTAAAGCGAAGGGGTAGCTCCGTGCCTGAAACTTGTAGGGTGCCCTCCCAGATGCCGAAAGGAGGCGTTTGCTTTGTCTTTTGTTGCGCCGATAGGAGCAGTGAGCCACAGAGGTAGCAGCAGAGGAGTGTGAGTAGTTTGCGGGTTGAGGTCATAGTTCCTAGTGTCATGGTTTGGTTTTGCTTAGAGTCCGTGTACTTTGTTGGGGTTGGCTTTGATAAACTCCTTCCAGCTCTTGGCACTCTCGTTGGACGTAGCCACCGCATTGGAGGTTTGCAGGAAGTGACAGTAGGCGACCGCCAAGCCATCGGTCGCATCGAGCTTCTCGGGCATCAGTTCAGCGGGAATGCGTAGCACCCGCTGGAGCATCGTCGCCACCTGCTCTTTGGAAGCTTGCCCCGTACCCGTGATCGCCTGCTTGACACGCATCGGCACATACTCCGCGATGGGTATGTCTCGGCTCAGGGCTGCCGCCATAGCGACCCCCTGCGCCCGCCCCAGCTTGAGCATCGACTGCACATTCTTACCGTAGAACGGTGCCTCCAGAGCCATCTCGTCAGGTAGGAACTCATCGATCAGCCCCGCCACACGCTTGTAGATGCGCCCCAGACGGGTGTAGTGGTCCTCGTAACGGCTCAGCTCGATCACCCCCATGGTGAGCATCTCGGCATGCTGCCCCCGCACGGAGAGCAATCCGTAGCCCATCACGATGGTGCCAGGGTCGATGCCTATTAGTATGCGCTCGCCACGTGACTTGCTCATAGCGCGATCTGTCTCATCGGTGTGACATGGTATAGGACGCGCTCGCCGAAGGTCTTGCCCAGCAGCTCCAG
>CAMPUN010000209.1 GCA_946997275.1 uncultured Porphyromonas sp. | reverse complement strand
GCATCGGCAATGGTGAGGATAGAGCCATCCATAAAGGTCTCTATCTCGTAGCTCTCTCTGGCGGGTATGATGAGGTCATCGCCTCGCTCTATAATCTCAATGCCGAGCTTGCGAAACATTTGCGGGATAAGCCCTAAGTCGGGCAGACCGACGTTCTTGAGCGTTAGCTCGCTTTGCGTCATGGCTGCGATGCCGATGAAGCTACCCACCTCAATCATATCGGGCAGGATACGATGCGTCGTGCCGTGTAGTCGCTCGACGCCCTCGATGGTGAGCAGGTTAGAGCCGATGCCTGAGATGCGAGCTCCCATGGAGACGAGCATACGGCAGAGTTGCTGTATGTACGGTTCGCAAGCAGCATTGTATATAGTGGTCTTGCCCTCTGCTAGGACTGCCGACATGATCACATTGGCGGTACCTGTCACGGAAGCCTCCTCGAGGTGCATATAAGCTCCCCGGAGGTGTGGTACCTCTATGCGAAAGGCTCTATGCTCCTGATCATACTCACACTCCGCCCCTAGGGTGGCAATACCAATCAAATGGGTGTCTAGTCGGCGACGTCCTATCTGATCGCCACCAGGCTTGGGAAAGACGGCGTGTCTACAACGACCGACGAGAGGACCGACGAGGAGCACGGAGCCACGCAAGATCTTGCTCTCATGGAGGAACTGCGGGGAGTCGACGAAGTCTAGATCTATCTCCTGAGCTTTGAAGCGATAGCTGTCGTGACTGAGTCGTGTTACCTCGACACCGAGCAGCTCTACGAGCTTGATGAGGTTGTTGACATCGAGGATGTCTGGGACATTCTCTAGGATGACTTCTTCGCTGGTTAGTAAGGTGGCGGCGATGACTTGGAGTGCTTCGTTTTTAGCTCCCTGTATGGTTACCTCGCCATGGAGTCTGTGACCTCCCTCGATGATGTAAGATGCCATAAGCTAGTGTCGTAAGAGTAAGATAGTGAGTGTCTGTATCGGCTAACGTCTAGAACGGTTGGGACGACCGCCACGGCGACTACCTCCTCTGGAGTTGTTGCCACGTGCAGGACGCGTGTACTGTCTTCTAGAACGGTTGCCTCCCCGCCCATGAGGAGTGTGCCCTGTGGTAGCGTCTAGCTGGTGCTCCTCTTCGGTCAGCACGAGCTTACCGCCAGAGAGTTCGTAAAGGTCCTTAAAGATGGTGTAGTCATCGACGGCACGCTTATTCCACAAGATATAAGCCTGCTTCATACGGTTGGCAATGGAGAGTGCCAATGCCTCGCGCTCGTCACCCTCGGGCATCTCGCACGCTTTCTTGATCAGCTCCTGAATGAGGTGCCCATAGTGGCGATAGATGATGTCGTCATCAGGATAGGACAAAGGCTCGGGCGCACCACGGAGCGCCTCCTCGTGAATGGGATCTACGGGGTAGTCAATGTCTAGCGCAAAGTGCGACATGACGGCTAGGTGATCCCAGAGGACTTTGTGATCCTCCGACTTCTTAGCCTGCTCGGGCTGAATGATCGCCATCGCCTTGACAATAGCGTGAGCGCATCGAGTCCGCTCATCGCGGTCCTCAATGGTCAAGCAGTGGTCTACCAAGTGCTGGATATGATGTCCATACTCAGGGAGCGGGATGACCTCGTGGTAGCTCTTCTTGTGGATTGTTTGTATCGTATCTGTCATTGTTGTAATCTGTCGTAAGTTCATTTGTTGAGGCGCTGGCGCATCACTTTCGTCTCGCTCTCGAAGCCTGGCTTAGCTAGAAGGGCAAACATATTGCGCTTGTAGTCCTCCACGCCTGGTTGGTCAAAGGGGTTGATCCCCATCATATAGCCACTGATGGCGACGGCATACTCCATCGTATAGATGAAGGCGCCAATCGTCCTAGCATCAATCTGAGGCAACTGCAACTGTAAGACTGGCACACCGCCATCTTCGTGCGCTAAGAGCGTGCCTAGATGCGCCTGCTCATTGACATGGTGCATCGTCTCGCCCGCTAGGTAGTTGAGGCCGTCTAGGTTTTGCTCATCTGTTGGGATGGCGATGGTGTCTCTCGGCGTGTCGACGACGATCATCGTCTCAAGGATGTTGTGGGGACCTTGCTGTATCCACTGCCCCATCGAGTGCAGGTCGGTTGTGTAGGTCAGAGAGAGCGGGAGTAGTCCCTTGCCTTCCTTGCCTTCGCTCTCGCCAAAGAGCTGCATCCACCACTGCCCGAGAGCACTCAGGCGAGGCTCGAAGGCTACCAGCACTTCGCTCATGGCTCGCTCCCGATAGGCGGCTTGTCTTGTCACGGCATACTGCACAGCTGGGGTCTCTAGCGGATGCTCCGTACGACGATACAGGAGCGCCGTGTCACTGGCACCCTGGAGCAAAGCCTCAATGTCAAAACCTGCCAAAGCAATCGGCAACAGCCCCACAGGAGTCAGCACGGAGAAGCGACCGCCTACATCATCTGGTATGACGAAGGTGTCGTATCCCTGCTCGTCTGCTAGGCGACGCAGAGCGCCTCTCTTCTTGTCGGTAATGGCAACGATACGTCGCTTAGCCACCTCCTGACCATCACGAGCCACTAAGTACTGGCTCAGCATGCGGAAAGCTATGGCTGGCTCGGTCGTCGTGCCACTCTTAGAGATGTTGACAATGCCAAAGGGCTTGTCCACTACCAGATCCATCAGATCGTGCAGATAGTCACTGCTAATATTATTTCCCGCAAAGAGTACTTGCGGATGCCCTAGCTCAGGCTGACGATGTGTGGAGAAGTGGTCTCCGAGTGCCTCCATGACGGCCTTGCCACCTAGGTAACTGCCCCCGATACCTATACATATTATATATAGGCACTCCTGGCGAAGCCTATCAGCAACCGTCTGTACTCGCTTACAGAGGTCACGCTCGAGCGTCTCCTCGGGGAGTGTAAGCCAGCCTAGGAAGTCGTTACCAGCGCCTGAGCCTTTGTGTAGCGTCTGAATCGCTGCGAGCGCATCTTGCTCTGCCTGTCGGATGGTCTCAGCCGATAGATGAGCCTGCGCATGTGTTGTGTCAATCTGAATGAGCGATGCGGCTGTCTTCATAGTGTATCGTGTGTTAGGTTAAATGAGTTCGTCCGTTAGCGGAACTTGAGCGAAAGCCGCTCGATAGTTTCCTTGGCCGACTGCTTATTGTAGAGTATCTCGTAGACAGCGTCCATGATCGGCATATTAACTCGGTAGCGTGTCGTGTTAAGTTCGCGGACGCACTTAGCTCCGTAGTAGCCCTCCGCCACCATCTCCATCTCCACCTGCGCAGCCTTGACACTGTACCCCTTGCCGATCATCGTACCGAAGGTTCGGTTGCGACTATAGTTAGAGTAAGCAGTAACGAGCAGATCGCCTAGATAGACCGAGTTGGTGATAACACGATGGTTGAGCAGGTGTACCGTATTGACAAAGCTATTCATCTCAGCAATCGCATTGCTGATGAGGACGCTCTGGAAGTTGTCTCCGTAGTTGAGTCCGTTGCAGATACCCGCAGCGATGGCGTAGATGTTCTTTAGTACCGAGGCAAACTCAATGCCGACCACATCGTCCGACGTGGT
>CAMPUN010000208.1 GCA_946997275.1 uncultured Porphyromonas sp. | reverse complement strand
ATGCACGAGGAGTACCAGAAGGAGCTACAGGATCGCTACCTAGCTACCGCTAAGAAGATGGGTGCTCAGACGGCTGAGGCAAACATCAACGCTGGTCTTGCTGCTGCTAACCAGATCGTCGGCTTCATCAAGGATGGTTGCGAGACCTTCCGCGTCAACTAATCTGTAGACGACTTAGAGACTTTGGTCTCCTCATCTAGAGGGGACCGAAGTCTTTCTTTTTCACTCTCACCACACACTCAAAGACTCTTTATTATGGCTATAATCAAACCATTCAAAGGATACAGACCCCCACAAAACCTTGTTGAGAAGGTCAACTCTCGTCCCTACGACGTGCTAAACTCTGACGAGGCACGCAAGGAGGCTGAGGGCAATCCCATGTCGCTCTACCACATCATCAAGCCGGAGATCAACTTCCCCGTAGGCACCGACGAGCACGATCCCAAAGTCTACGACGAGGCTGTCAAGCAGTATCAGCACTTCAAGAAGGAGGGCTGGCTCGTACAGGACGACAAGGAGTGCTACTACGTCTATGCTCAGACGATGAACGGCAAGACACAGTATGGTCTCGTCATCGGCGCTTACGTCGAGGACTACCTCAACGGTGTCATCAAGAAGCACGAGCTCACACGTCGTGACAAGGAGGAGGATCGTATGAAGCACGTACGCATCAACAATGCGAACATCGAGCCAGTCTTCTTCGCTTACCCTGACAATGCTGAGCTAGACAAGATCGTCGCTAAGTACACGGCTCAGAAGCCTGTCTACGACTTTGTTGCCAATGATACCTTCCAGCATCAGTTCTGGATCATCGATCAGGATCAGGATATCAAGCGTATCACCGAGCTATTTGGTCAGATGCCAGCGCTCTACATCGCTGACGGTCACCACCGTAGTGCTGCTGCAGCGCTCGTAGGTGCTGAGAAGGCTAAGCAAAACCCCAATCACCGTGGTGATGAGGAGTACAACTACTTTATGGCTGTAGCCTTCCCCGCTAACCAGCTCACCGTCATCGACTACAACCGTGTCGTCAAGGACCTCAACGGGCTCACCAGCGAGGAGTTCCTCAAGAAGCTTGAGAAGGACTTCGTCGTCGAGAAGAAGGGCACAGAGATCTACAAGCCAACTAAGCTGCACAACTTCTCGCTCTACCTCGATGGCAACTGGTACTCGCTCACCGCTAAGCCAGGCACCTACGATGACAGCGATCCTATCGGCATCCTAGACGTCACCATCTCGTCGAATCACATCCTCGATGAGATCCTCGGCATCAAGGATCTACGTAGTGACAAGCGCATCGACTTCGTCGGTGGTATCCGCGGTCTCGGCGAGCTCAAGAAGCGTGTCGACTCAGGCGAGATGAAGGTCGCACTAGCCCTCTACCCCGTCACGATGAAGCAGATCATGGACATCGCTGACACGGGCAACATCATGCCACCTAAGACCACCTGGTTTGAGCCTAAGCTCCGCTCTGGCATCGTCATCCACGAGCTCAGCTAGAGTATAGCTCACAGCTAAGACTGATGCTATGCGACAGTCTTCAGAAGCATCTCAGATAGCCACAGCCCGATGAGGGCGCGTGCTCTCTGAGATGCTTTTTCATTTCCACACTAAACCCTAAGCAAGTACCAATATGAAACAATCTATCAGGCTCCTTCTTGTAGTCCTGCTATCTCTAGCTGTCCTCTCATGCGAAGATGAGAATACCCCCAATGGCCCCACTCTGCCAGAAAATAAGTTTGTTGCAGAGTTTACAGCAACGCCCAGCACCTTTTCCGCTACAGGTGGTGAAGGCGCAGTCACGGGAAAGGTCAAGGAAGTCACCTCTACAGGGTCTGTCGTTCAGGAGACGACCCTTCGTCCCGAAGAGTTTTCTCTCAAGCTCGTCGAGGGAGAGGCTTCAGACATTACCCTAGACACAGCAACGAAGCACTTTACCGTAAAGGCTGGCTCAGCCTCCACATTCACCCTTGAAGCAACCGTCCTAGCAGACAAGAGCAAAGGCACCTCACAGCGTCTCACCATAGTACGGAGTGGCACTCTTTCGTACAAATTCACCTGTACGCCCACCGACTTCACCAGTGATGGAGGCTCAGGGCAGGTGACCTGCACCTGTATAGTATCTGACGCAGCGGGAGCGACTATCTCTGAGGAGCCTGTCAGTCCACAAGCTTTCGAGCTAGTCCTCAAGAGTGGACCAGCCGATGCTATCTCCATAGATCCAGAGACCAAGCACTACACCATTGCAGCAGGCACCGAGATGGCCACCTTCCTACTTGAAGCAAGTGTGCCAGGCGTAGCTGGAGCTTCTCAAGAGTTCACCCTACATCGTGCTGCAAAGAAGACACCAGACCCCAAGCCCGATCCCAAGCCTCTTAAAGCTGGACTACTACCGCTAGCATACTTTGCAGAGTACAATATGGTAGCGGATGGTGTAGCCTTTGCCACCTCTCAAGCCAATGATGCCTCGGGGCTATTCACTTGGCAAGAGGCTGTCGACCGCTTTAAAGATGTTACGATAGATAAGATCCGCTACCACTTACCTACTAGAGAAGAGCTATACAGCATAGTCCCCAAGTGGGTCGGCAGGAGAGCTTACGTGCTCTTTAATGAGAAGGTCGATCAGACAGACGCCTCTGAGAAGGTCTCAATCTGTGGAGAGACCATAGAGGGTAAGAGTGACTTCTTCGGCAACGGTGACAACACTTGCTATGCAATCCGCTTTAAGGGGACGAAGTATTACTCCGCTTGGGTCTACTCCTATGCCGACAATAAGTACGGTGAGGGCAATATCCTTATCATATTGGCTCGACCCTTAAAGCAAGGCGACAACTACACCCCAAAGGACCTTATGAAGGACTCCTTCTGGAAGAGCAACGATGAGAACGACATCTTGCGCGTCTTCCCCGCTTGTGGACAACTAAATCCCAACACAAAGAGCGTAGATAATGTAGGCGAATATGGTTTTTATTGGTCTCAGACGGAGGACTATATGGGCAAGTATCTGATGAACTTCAGTCCATTCAATGCTTGTGGCACCAATGATGCCCTTGCCTATACCTGGGGCAAGTCAGTCCGACTGATTCAGACCGTCACCGCTCAATAGACTTACTCCGCACAGCCTGATCTGGCTGTCGTAGCTTACTATGGGGACTGTACCTTTTGCGGTGCAGTCCCCTTTTTCTGTGTGTCAAGCTCCCCTCGGGCTCTTTAGAGACACCGCTGTACAGCAGGGCTGACGCATTATAAAAGTGAGCTTGTCTAAGTCTCTACGCAGGAAATCGAAAATGTCTCCATAGAGATTTTTGATTCCCCACCGAGGGACGAACAATTTCTTCGAACTTATGATTTCATTCTTCCGAAGTTTCATCTCATTCTTCCGAAGTTTTAGTTCTCGCCTCGATAGAGAATTTTTGTTTTCCACGGAGCTATTGGGGATTTCATCAGGAGAGATTCGAATTTTCGGAGATATTGGAGTAATCACAGTGGATCTGTAGCGATGCTCAAACCATATATTCTTTGGTTATCGTCATGGACAGTTCTTGGGAAACAGG
>CAMPUN010000207.1 GCA_946997275.1 uncultured Porphyromonas sp. | reverse complement strand
CTCGCACCGATGGAGGATGTGAGCGATGCGCCCTTTCGCCTGCTCTGTAAGCAGTTTGGCGCGAGCCTCGTCTACACTGAGTTCATCAGTGCCGATGCGCTCGTACGTTACGTGCCCAGCACGATGCGCAAGATGCGTATAGACCCGGCAGAGCGTCCCGTCGCCATACAGATCTACGGTCGTGATGTGGAGACGATGTGCGAGGCGGCACGTATAGCCTGCCAACTGGAGCCTGATCTACTCGATCTCAACTTCGGTTGCCCCGTCAAGCGGGTCGCGGGCAAAGGTGCTGGCAGTGGTATGCTCCGTGACCCCGAGCTACTCCTCGAAATCACCGCCGCAGTGGTCGCTACGGCTAGTTGCCCCGTGACGGTCAAGACGCGTCTAGGGTGGGATCACAACAGTCTTATCATCACCGAGCTGGCACCACGCTTACAAGCTTGTGGCATCGCAGCTCTGACCATCCATGGGCGTACGCGCAGCGATATGTACAAGGGGAGTGCCGACTGGACTTTGATCGGTGCGGTGCGCTCCAATCCTGAGATCCAGATCCCGATCATCGGCAATGGCGATATAACGACTGGCGAGGAGGTGCGGCACGCTTTTGACACCTATGGTGTGGATGGGGTGATGGTCGGACGAGCAGCTATCGGACAGCCATGGATCTTTGGCGAAATGCGCGCAGCCGTCGACCCTACTTTTACCGCTCCTCAGCTAACCTCTCAGCAACAGCTAGAGATCTTAAAAGAGATTGTCCATAAGAACATCGAGAAGCTGGACGAGCGCAGGGGCATCCTGCATAGTCGTCGCCACCTAGCCGCCACACCACTCTTTAAGGGCATCCCCAACTTCCGTGCGCTACGCATAGCGATGCTCCAAGCCCCTACCCTAGCCGACCTGGACAATGTGCTAGCGCAGGTAGAGCCTTTGCTCCCTCAGACGGAGGGCTAGCTAGGCTAAAGCATCAGATGCGCCATAACGATAGCGCCAGCGACCGCCACGTTGAGCGACTCACAATGGCTATCGACGGGCGACGGGATCGTAATCCGCTGAGAAACTAGAGCCGAGAGCTCAGGCGAGATGCCATTGCCCTCATTGCCCAATACCAATATATAAGGTTGCTCAGGCGCCAGCCGCAACGTGCGAAGCGGTGCGCCATCAATGAAAGTGCCTATCACAGGTATCTCCGTCTTCTCCAGCATCGTGAGCAGAGCCGTCCTATCGGTGTAGCGATAGACCTGCACACGAGCCAAAGCGCCCATAGTCGCTTGTAGCACCTTGGGCGCATAGACGTCTGCGCATCCCTCGGTGCAGAGCACTTGTCTGATGCCCATCCAGTCGCAAGTGCGTAGGAGCGTCCCGACATTGCCGGGGTCCTGCACATCGTCTAGAAGGAGGGTGGGTTGTTGTATCGCTTGGGGAGCCTGTACCGTTGGAATCTCGCAAAGAGCCAATAGCGGACGAGGGCTCTTCAGTCCGCTCACCCGCTCTATCTGCTTCGGGTCAGGCAGGATCACTGCCTCGGTAATGCTCGCTGGGCATCGCTCTAGCAGTGGCTCGACTAGCTCCTCTGTACCAACGAGTAGCTGGCAGCGATAAGCTGGGAGCATTTCGCCGATCAACTTCTCACCCTCAGCGATAAATAGGTTGGACTGCCGACGATACTTCGCCAGCTGCAAGCTTTTAATCAGCTTCACCTCAGCATGGGTGAGGGGGCGGTGCTCTATCTTCGTGCGCTCAGACATACTCTTATATTATAGGTAGACAATCTCCTTGAAGGCGTAGCGTCGCTCCTCCCCCGTAGTGGTCGTTAGGACGAGCTGTCCCTGAGGACTTACCTCCTGAATCGTTGCATCAAACTCCTCCTCCGTGGCGACATCACGGTAGCGAGCTCGAATGCCTCGCTGGTAGAGAAGATCGTTGTACTCTGCATGCAGTGCCGCATAGTCTTGACGAGCAAGCTGCTCCCCTAGATGACGGAGCATCTGGCGGAGAAAAGATTTCACATCGTAGGTCTGCCCCGTCACAAGGCGCAAAGAGATCGCTTGCGGGAGCTCAGGCGGGAAGGCTTCCTCGTTGATATTCATCCCAATCCCAATGATTGTCTCTGTGACAGAGCCCTCCGCCAGAGCGTTGTGGATCAGGATGCCGGCTATCTTGTGGCCATTGACGAAGAGGTCGTTCGGCCACTTGATCTCAATCGTATCCTCGCTAGAAAGCTGCTCCTTGTAGCTCTTATAAACCGCAAGGGCAGTCGCCTCACTGATAGACCATATCTGCTGCAAAGGTCGATCTAGGCGAAGGTATATCGAAGGGAGCGCATTGAGCCGAGGACTACTAAACCAACTATTGTTTAGCTGTCCACGCCCCGCCGTCTGATAGTCCGTATGTATGACCGTCCCCGAGGGGAGGCTGGGCCTCTCCTGTAGGAGCTTGACCAGGTAGTCGTAGGTGCTCTCTATGGGGTGGTCTAGTTCGGTTATCTCAAAGGAGATCTTGCTCATTCTGTGCTTGGTTATAGATTTCTATTCCGAGGGGCAGGAGACGCTGCTGGATCTTCGGGAGCTTGCGCCACACCTGTGCATAGGAGTGACGTAGGAGCCGAGCGATCCACTCCTCAGACTCACTAGTCGGTAGCTCCAGCTGGACCCAGTGCTTCTTATTCAGATGAAAGGCGGGCTGCAGGTCACTATGCCGATCCAGCAATGGCTCTATCAAGTCAGGGTTCACCTTGAGCGACACCATGCCTGGGTCATGTTCCAGCCATAGCAGCGCAAAGATGCGTCGCGATAGACGGTAGGTCACTACCTCTGGACCAAAAGGCGCATCCACCTCGCAGTAGGGCAACTGACGACAGAGCTCATCTATTTGGCTTATCCCATTCATTTCAGTACTTTTGTAACCAACCTTATGTAGAACCTCCACAAAGTTACATGAAAGTCCTTTACCTCGCCACACACAACGCTCACAAGCTTCTCGAAATCCAGTCAATGCTCGGGAACAGTTGCGAAGTGCGCTCAGCCTCTTCGCTAGGACACTACACAGCTCCCGACGAAAGCGCCTCCACGCTCCTAGGCAATGCCACCATCAAGGCGCAAGCGCTCTACGACCTCTACCATAAGCCCTGCATTGCGGACGATACGGGGCTCTTTGTCGAGGCACTAGGCGGTGACCCAGGCGTGCACTCAGCTCGATACGCTGGTCGTGACGGCGACGACGTGGCCAATAGGAAGCACCTACTAGACTCCTTAGCTTCACACCCCGAGCCGTGGCGCGCTTACTTCGAATGTGTTATCGTACTGATCGATAGTCAGGGCGAGCAGCATCACTTCGTGGGGCGTGTCGCAGGACGAATCATTGACCACGAGGAGGGCGCCGGAGGCTTTGGCTACGACAGCCTCTTCGTGCCAGAGGACTTTGACAAGACCTTTGCCATGATGAGCCCACAAGAGAAGAACGCCATCAGCCACCGCACACGAGCCGTGGATCAGCTCCGCACTTACCTTACCAAGCACAGCCTATGAAAGCCCCTATACACCTACTCCTTCCACTCC
>CAMPUN010000206.1 GCA_946997275.1 uncultured Porphyromonas sp. | reverse complement strand
GCGCCCTCCCTAAGGGACTGCACGAGATACCTTTCGACCCGTACAACCCCGTTCCTGAGCTCTTCGAGCAGAGCAAGCGACTGACCACCGACAACTTTACCATCCACGAGGGCAAGACCCCGCTCTCGCAAAACTACCAAGTCTCTCTCGGCAAGAGCTGGGACCTCAACAAGAGCGGCAACCATCGGCTCGGACTGATCGCTTCGCTCACCTATCGCAACACGCAGCAGCAGACCATCATTGACCATATAGAGCGTGGCGAGTGGATGAATGCCAAGCAATATAATAAGGTACAGGAGAGCTTTGTCGATACTGGCATCCGCAATAGCGGTGCTAACTACAAGTACAACACGACCCTCGCCGGAGTCCTCAACATCGGTTGGCAGCGGGGCACTAATCGCCTCAGCCTGCGCAACACCTACACCCATAAGTATGACAACGACCTCTCGGAACTCACTGGTCTAAGCGACGAAGATCCTAATCCCGAGAGCAATCCTTACCGACAGCAGGTCAACTACCCGACATTTCAGGACCTTTTGCAAAACAAGCTCAGCGGTAAGCATCAGCTAGGCGAGTCGCTTCGTCTTGACTGGGCGCTGGCACATACCTACGTACAGCGCAATCAGAAGGATGCTGCCTTCACACAGCAGGTGAGCCAGCTAGACGAGACTGGAGCGCGTCACTTCTACAATCAGGTGGGCGTGCAGTCGGGGACGCTCTTCCCGCTGACCCGTGCGTGGTACCTCAACCATGAGCGAGACTTCAACGGGCAGGTCAATGTGGAGCTACCCTTCGACCTCTTTGGCAATGACTGGACGCACAAGTTCAAGGCGGGGTACGACGGCGCTTTCAAGGAGAATCGCTTTGAGTTTTGGGAGCTCTCGATGCACCTCTTCAACACACGAGGCTTTGACTTCACCACGAGCACAATCGCCGACCTGATCAAGGAGGAGAACATGCGCGACGGGGGCTTCGCCTGGGACCTCAAGCGACTCCAGGGTGACGGACGTATGTACCACGGGCGGGTTATCCAGAATGCGCTCTACGCTATGCTCGACGACCGCTACAGCGAGCTGCTGCGCCTCGTCTGGGGTCTGCGTGTCGAGCACTACCTCTACCAAGAGCTGAGCAACCCCTCGATGTCAATGGGCGAGCTAAACATTGTTGAGCAGGATCGCAAGGAGCGGCCCGTGGCTATCATGCCGTCGATCAATCTCACGATCACACCGATCAAAGACCTCAACGTACGACTGAGCTACAGCCGCAACACGGTGCGCCCGCAGTTTATGGAGCGCACAGCTTACCGCTTCTACGACCCCTTCCTCGGCGGGGAGATCTTCAACCAGAGCGTCATCTCAACGACCGTAGACGGTGCCGACCTGCGTGTCGAGTGGTACCCTGGCGCTGGCGAGGTGATCTCCATCGGTGGCTTCTACCGTTACCTAGACAAACCTATCGAGCGCATCGCTCAGAAGACCGCTTCCTTCGCCCGCTTCTACATGCTGATGAATAGCGACAAAGCGCACAGCTACGGCGTCGAGCTAGAGCTTCGCAAGAACTTCGGCTTCATCCCCCTAGGCTCCTGGCTTGAGCATCTCTACCTCAACGCCAATGCGACCTTTACCCAGAGCATCGTAACCGGTATGGTCTCACGTGCCGACGAGCGTGGCATCCTTCACTGGGTACCCGTCACGCAGCGCCGACCGATGTACAGCCAGGTGCCCTATATGTACAATGTGGGTCTCTCTTACGAGAGCGAGACCTTTGGGGCCAACCTCACCATGAACCGCTCCGGACGCAAGCTTGTCCTCAACACGAACCAAGCTTACGAGCAGGAGTACGAGGCTCCCTTCAGTCAGCTCGACGCACAGCTCTCCTACACCTTCCCCAAGCAGGGCGTGACCATCAAGGTCAATGGCTCTAACCTACTCAACGCTAAGCACATCATCTACACCAACCATGTGGACGACTTCGAGCGCGCCGCTAGCAATAATCAGATCCTAGACACGATGCGCCCTGGCACCTCTAGCGATTACGACCCAGGGCATGACAACGTTGTCTACCAGTACCGCGATGGCCTCTCGCTGAGTGCATCCATTAGCTGGACTTTCTAAAGAATCAGAGATACTAACACTTCAATTATCTATCATAATATCATGAACAAGACAATCCGTTTACTGAGCCTCGTGATGGCTACCCTCATGAGCCTCGCACTACTTACCTCCTGCGACGAAACTGGCAATGAGCCTAATGGTGGTGGCGACAACAACAAGGTCACTGGCCGCACCATCGGTGGCAAAGAGCTCGTCGTCATCGAGGGACGCATCAATGGCAAGAACAATCACTGGACAGCCGACAAGGTTTACGCACTCAAGGGCATCGTCACCGTACCGGCTAATGAGACACTCACCATCGACGCTGGGACCACGATCATCGAGGAGCCTACAGCTTCAGGAGCTACTGGCGTACTCGTCATAACTCGTGGCGCTAAGATCATGGCCGAGGGTACCGCCCAGAAGCCTATCGTCTTCACCTCCTCCAAGGCTGTCGACAACAACGCTGGCCGTCCCGCTCCTGGAGACTTCGGAGGCGTCATCATACTGGGTAAAGCTAAGGTCAATACCCCGACCGACGCTCAGTTTATCGAAGGCCTCAACCAAGGTGTCGAGGAGTACCGCTACGGTGGTGACAACGATGAGGACAATAGCGGTGTACTGCGCTACGTACGCATCGAGTATGCTGGCTTCATCCTAGGCGACAGCAACGAGATCAACGGTCTCACCTGCGGCGGCGTAGGTCGTGGCACCACGCTAGATCATATTCAGGTCAGCTGGGGTCTAGACGACAGCTTCGAGTTCTTCGGTGGTTGCGTCAATGCTACCCACCTCGTCTCCTACGCTTGCGACGATGACAACTTTGACTTTGACAACGGCTTCACCGGTAGCATCACTTACGGTGTCGCTATTGCCAACCCCGCCTCGACACACTCCGACAGCAAGGGTAAGTCCGACAGCAACGGTATCGAGCTAGACAACAATGCTAAGGCTCAGGACGAGACCTTCTCGCTCATACCTAAGACGCACCCCACACTGACCAACGTCTCTATCATCGGCGCTACTACCCGTGTAGCCAACGTCCACAACAACTTCCAGGGCGATGCTTACAAGTACGCAGCTCGTGTACGTCGTGGTGGTCAGATCACGCTCAAGGACTGCCTCCTAACCGGTTATCCTAAGGGCTTCGTTCTCGACCCCGATGCCGACAAGATGGAGCATAGCAAGATCGAGGGTAGCTCCTTCCACGGTTTTGACGCTGCCTTTGAGATCAAGAACGGCTCCGCCAAGCCTACCACAGGTATCATCGAGGTGGTCAACAAAGACTCCGCAGCTACCTTCGGCATGAAGGCTCCCTTCGGCACGCCAGCCGACTTCACAGGAGCTCAGGTCGGTGCCTTCCCCGCTAGCAAGGGCAACTGGCTACAAGGCTGGACCGCCTTCTAGTCTTCTTACTAGACGCACATACCACTAACCAAGTAGGGGCGGACCTTGTGTCCGTCCCTATTT
>CAMPUN010000205.1 GCA_946997275.1 uncultured Porphyromonas sp. | reverse complement strand
GATGCTGCATACCGAGCGTGAGTGACCGCTCAGCATCTTGTCGCTGGAGCTTCAGAAGCAAAGCACGCCCCTTGGCTTGTCGCGTCGTGTAGTAGTTCTTAAGCCCCGTAAAGAGTGGAAATTGAAACTGTAGACTCACAACAGAAAAGGGAACCCAGAGACGACTCTTAGAGAGGTCAAAGTCGTTTGACGAGAAGTTGTAATTGTAGTTCGCCCCTAGTGATATCGAAGGCACCCAGCTCAGCTTGGAGAGCTTGATACTCTCGTCCGCTATCTGTTGCTGTAGCTCTAGCGCCCGCAAGGTTGGATTGGTTGTGAGCCAAAGCGAGTCAGTCGTCGGGACCTGCGCTATGAGTTGCTGGCTCTCGGCTTGGTAGTCCTGAAGGTGTCCCACCAGTCGCAGACCTGTGTGTGGGTCTAGTCCTAGTAGCACCGCCAACTGCATATAGGCTAGGTCAACGCCCTGCTCCGCCTGCAGTACCGAGGGCTTGATATTGGCGTACTGTACCTCAGCACGCATCTTGTCATACTCTGCCACGAGCCCCGCTTCGTACCGCTGAGTGACCCGCTCGAGGTTCAGCTCCGCATTGCGCATACTCTGCTGCAACGTCTCGCAAGACTCCTGAGCGAGGAGCACCGTATAGAACGCTTTCTTGATCTGCCCGACCAACTCCTGACGAGACTGCGAGGCTTGCTGTAAGGCTAAGTCAACCTGCGTGCGATTGATCTGCAGTGCCTTCCAGAGCGTCGCATTGACGAGTGGCATACCAGCTTGTAGCCCCAGCTGTATATTGTGCGTACGTCCCACCTCGATACCGTCTTCCATGCCTGGCATAGCGCCCATACCGGGCATCCCGTCGAAGTAGATGCGCTGCTTCTTGAGCGTGTAGCCGTAGTTGCCCGAGAGCGATAGCTGCGGGTAGAGAGCGCTCTGCGCCTCCCGCTCAGCATACATTTGGTTGACCAGCGCCACATCCTTGCCGAGCACCATCGGGCTCTGCTCCAGTCCGAGAGTGATGCTCTGGTCTAGCGTCAGCACGAGCGTGTCTGGTTGCTGCGCCGAGAGCGTCAGCGTAAGCAGTAATAAGCATGGTAGCATCACATAGCGCCACCCAGAGATGAGATGTTTCTGTTGCCTCATATAATAATAGGTGTATAGCGAACCCCTCTCCAGAGCGCTAACGCCCGAGTTGGTTCTTGCAGGAATATCCCTTTAGAGGCTAATAGAACTTTTTCGTTTAATACGGCAACGACCTTCTGATGCTCCCGTAACGTTCCCTTAACCGATTAGCATTCCTCACCCAGCGCTTCCAGAGAGCAGTACTAGATTGTACTGCCGTGTAGTCCTATCGTCGTCCGAGGCGATAGCACTGCGGGCAGACCCCCCAGTAGAGCAGTAGTGGCGTGACATCGCTGAAGCGAGGTGGCGTGACTGTCTGTAGCTCCGTCAGCGCCGCTGCGCTACGATGTAGCAATGCGGAGCCACAGTGCCGGCACAGCAGTAAAGCCTTGCCATGACACAGTGACTTCCGCACCAATGACCCTGCTAGCCCCATCGGTAGAGGTAGCAGGATACCGATCTTGACAAAGAGGTCTATGCAGCTATAGATTGAAGACTCTCCGATAGCCATCTGTCGCTCCCGAGCGAGTGCTATCAGATCCTCCGACGAAAAGATGCCTATCTGCTCTCCTATCAGATCTAAGATAGCTTCACGCACACGGCTGCGGTTCATCCCCTGCGCCTTGAGATAGGTTTGCAGCAAGAGCTGCTCCTTGGCCTTGAGGCTATCCGAGAGACGAGGCATAGACCTAGCAGATATTAGAGTCCAAACTCCTGCTGTATCCGCTCCACATAGTCCAGCTTCTCCCAGGGGAAGAGCTCGACCTCTATCTCGATAGTGCCTCTGTGGAATGTCTCAAAGCTCTTCTTGACCCGACGCACATCACGTCCGAAGTGACCATAAGCAGCAGTCTCCTCATAGATCGGCTTGCGTAGGTCAAAGCGCTGCTCGATAGCGTACGGTCTCAGGTCAAAGATGCGCAGGACTCGCTGCGCTATCTCGCCATCGCTCATATTGATCTTCTTACCCGAAGTGTGGACGTAGATGCTCACAGGCTCTGCGACACCGATAGCGTAGGAGAGCTGTACCCGCATCTCTGAGCAAATGCCCGCAGCCACCATATTTTTGGCAATGTGACGAGCTGCATAGGCTCCAGAGCGGTCTACCTTAGAGCTATCCTTGCCCGAGAAAGCGCCACCACCATGGGAAGCGCGCCCACCGTAAGTGTCCACGATGATCTTACGCCCTGTGAGTCCTGTGTCTCCGTGAGGGCCACCGATGACAAACTTGCCCGTCGGGTTGACCAGCAGACGATACTCCTGTACTGCAAAGAGGTCTGCGTACTGCGGATAGTACTTCTCCACACGAGGGAGCAGATAGCGGCGTATATCCTCCGTTATTTGCTCCTGCATCTTCAGGTCGGCCGCATGCTGCGCCTCGTAAGAGTCGTCGGTAGGCTTGATAAACTCATCGTGCTGCGTGCTCAAGACGATCGTGTCAATGCGCACGGGGTGGTTATTCTCATCATACTCTACCGTCACCTGACTCTTGGCATCTGGTCGTAGGTAAGGCATCAACTCAGGCTCCTTCTTGCGTATCTCTGCAAGCTCGAAGAGGAGTGCATTAGAGAGGTCCAGGGGCAGAGGCATATAGTTGGCCGTCTCGGTCGTCGCATAGCCAAACATCATCCCCTGGTCGCCAGCGCCCTGCTCCTCAGGATTGCCACGATCCACGCCACGGTTGATGTCGTTGCTCTGATCATGGATGGCGCTCAATATGCCACAGCTACGAGCGTCAAAGCCATACTCAGGCTTATTGTACCCGATACGATCGACGACCCGTCTCACCGTCGCATCTAGATCTACATAAGCATTGCTACGCACCTCGCCCGACACGATCACCTGTCCCGTAGTGACAAGCGTCTCACAGGCGACACGCGAGTTAGGATCACCCGCTAGGAGCTGATCCACGATGGCATCTGACACTTGGTCTGCCACCTTATCTGGATGTCCTTCAGACACCGATTCTGATGTAAAGAAGTAGTTCATACTGCTGGTATACTATTGAGATAAATAAGTGTTGAGTTGAGACTACTTGACTAAGCAAGAGCCTCTCGCCACAACAAGAGAGCACCCCACCAGTCTGACGGATCAGCTCGTGGGGTGCTTTCGATGTCTCTATGCTTGCTTAGAAAGGTCCTCCAGCGGTCTCTTCTAGAGAGGTGGGGAGGTAAGTTTTTAGCATTTTTCTAAGTGGTTGCAAGCTTATCAAATCCATCCACTGCGATCCAAGACCTCTTCGGAGCCTCTTGTCATCACGTGGAGGCAAAGGTAAGACAAACTTTTTAATCTCGCAAATCAGCCGTTCAGTCCATCCTCACATTCAATTGCTCCCGAGGAAGTCGTGAAGCTCCACGGAGCAAACGAAAATTCCCCACGGAGGACCGAAACGAAACTTCGGAAGAATGAAATGAAACTTCCGAAGAAAGGAATCAAAGTTCCGAAGAATTTGTTCGTTCCTCCGTTG
>CAMPUN010000204.1 GCA_946997275.1 uncultured Porphyromonas sp. | reverse complement strand
GTAAGAAGCGGCAGCAGCCCTTTCTGCTCTTCCTGACAGCTCTCAAGGCGAGACTACTAGAGGTGAGGACGGGCAACCCCTCATCATGCCCTCAGAATCGACTGACTCGCCTGAGGAGGCTGGAGCCCTTTCCAGCGGTACGTCTAACTCGCCAACAGGAGAGGGTGGATCTGTACCCGTATCGAGAGACGGCCTACCTGCCAAGCCCGGCTCGTCTAGTACTATGACTGAGGACAGGAATACTAACGAGTACTCTTCCACAACATCTCCTTCTAAAGGCAAAGGTAGTAAAAGCGTCGGGAATAAAAAAGCGCGAGGATCGAATGCGAAAGAGTCTGAGGTGCAAGCGCAACAATCTGAGCGATCGGAGAGCGCAGTGAGTCAAAGAGCCGAGGAGGTGGAGCGTGCTGAGGGTGCTGCTACGGAAGTTCGTTTTAGTAGTACGGTGACTTGTAAGGGTCGCTATGCTGTTATTTCTCGGAGTCAGTTGCAGCCGTCGCATGTGGTGTCTAGTACAGATAGGTATGACCGTACTAATCCGATGCACTTTATCCCAGAGGCACAGCCTAAGGAGGATCGCCAGAAGGCTAGTTCGGTGGCGAGTGCTTATGCGATAGCACGGTCTATCCGCCCTGAGGAGATAACAGGAGCTGTTACGGCTTATGTGGGTGCGCCTAACGTGAATGAGCGTGGTGAGGTGATCCAGGGAAATAATCGTTCGATAGCTCTTAAGCTTTTGGCGGGTGCTGAGAAGGAGAAGTATGAGGCTTATCTGAGGGCTCACTTGGCTGAGTTTGGTATTGATGAGTCTGCGTTTGATGCGATAGCAGATCCTGTTCTTGTTAATATGCTTCCTGTGCGTGATGAGGAGGCTATACGGTTGGGACAGTTGACTCAGTCTGATACTGAGAGTGCTACTGGGCGTCGTGTGACGAGCGATGTGTCTAAGCGTATGAGTGAGGCTCAGTATAGTCAGTTTATGTCTCTATTGCTGGGCAGTGTAGATGATGTGGAGTCGGATATCTCGGAGTCTGTTGAGTCTGGTGCTAAGGCTGCTTTGGAGTATCTGTACGGGGAGGGTGTTATTAATACAGATGAGTATAGTAACTCGTTGCGAGAGGATGGTGGGGTGCGTAGTGGTGTGGTTCGTTATTTTGAGGATATTGTGTACGGTGTCCTAGAGGAGGGAGCTACTGTAGCTGTTAGAGATGCGTTACGTCGTCTACCGAGTGATCTGCGTAAGTCTCTAGTGCTGGTGCTGGTTCAGGATCGTATGTTGCCTAAGGAAAAGCGTTTGGTGGGTGATGTACAGCAGGCTGTGCTGGGGATGTATCAGCTGTATGATGGTAAGCCTTTTAGTGGTCGCTTGCGTGATGAGGCGGTGGCTCGTCTAAGGTTTCTGCTTGGTACGCCTAGTCTGTTTGATCAGTCTAAGGGGGAGGTTGTCCCGTATAAGCTGTTTAATGCAGGAGCTGTAGAGTTGATGAAGTTGCTCTTGCGAGGTGATGCAGCTCTGGTGTGTAGTAGTCTAATGGACTATTATAGTTATGCTCGAGGAGCCCAGAATTTATTTGTGGATACGCCAGCTTTGGATAAGGAGGAAGCGTACAAAAAAGTCTTCCCTGAGTATGGTGAAATACATAGGCAGTTGGAGGAGCGAGACGGTGAGGGCAGTGCTAGCTCTAGCGTAGGCGGTGTAGTTTCTAAGGGGTCGAATGATCAAGGGGGAAATGCGTATCTTAGCGAAGCGGATGCATCGGGGAGTGAGACCTCGGATGGTAAATCCTCGGAATCAAAACCAGTAATAGATCAAAATCAAGATGATGGAAGAAGAGAAGATGGCGATGACGCCAGAGAAGGCGGAGCTGATAATGAAGGTTCGCTACCAGAGCAGTCAAGAGGAGACGATGTTGCCTCGGGAGTGTCTACCTTATCTAACGGTGGGGATACTGAAGGTTCTAGCGAAGGAGCCTCGGGAGCCTCTGATGGAGTGGGTACTGGAGGACTTTTGGGCAGTAGCGAAGCTGAACAAGGAGGGGATACGCCTGTCGGAGTACCCGAACCTGCAACGTCTTCTGACGAAGGGTTACACACGGCGGGACATCGTGGCTCGTCTAGATCGGATAGCGAAGCTGAGCGGGGGGACGATGCTGTCGGCGGCTCAGAACATGAATCTAGATTTGGGCATGGAGGAGTAGGCTGGTCTGCTGGTAAAGAGGATTCAGGGGCGGGTGATGGTTCTAGTGCGACTAGTGATGGTCGTGGCTCTAGATCTGTAGAGGATAATAAGCGTTATAGCAATGCTGAGATAGCAGAGCTAGTCTCGTCTGTTACTGATGTTGTCGATGGGCAGGTTGTCCTGACAGGCGCTGTAACAGATGAGCTGAGGCGTGCTGTGTCTGGCTATAGGAGTGGCGGTGTCGCTAAGAGTGGTCGTGGGGTGCTAGATGAGTACTACACGCCTAGGGGTGTGGTCTCTTTTGTGAAGCGCGTTTTAGATGGTTTGCCTGAGATAGGTGACGCCAAACGTCCTGCGTTGATTTTAGAGCCTAGTGTAGGTGTTGGGAATTTCTTAGATGGAATCACTAATCTGGCTAATCGCTCAGCGTTGATTCGGGCTTATGAAGTTAATGAGATTTCAGCACGTATAGCTAAGATTCTGCACCCTGAGGCTAATGTTTGTATAGCACCTTTTGAGTCTCTCTTTATGGACGAGCGAGGCGGTAAGCGTAAGCCTGAGTCTATGGGGGAGTATGACCTGGTGCTTGGTAATCCTCCGTATGGAGATCATCGAGGTAAGTACAGAGGATTGGGTGAGGAGCCTAAGATAGCTAGGTATGAAGATTATTTTGTCAAGCGTTCGTTGGACTTGCTGCGCGAGGGCGGTGTCTTGGCGATGGTTCTACCTAGTGGTTGGTTGAATCGTCATAAGGTAGAGCGTGGTTGGCGTATTGAGGTGGCGTATAGGTTGCCTAATGGGGTCTTTGCGGGGACTGATGTGGGTACAGATGTTGTTGTCTTGCGTAAGGATTCTAAGTACAAGGGTGAGGGATCTCATAATTACTTTGAGTCTCATCCTGATCATGTGCTAGGTGAGTTGGGCAGTCGCAAGAATCGCTATGGTCGTGAGGAGGAGTATGTAGCGTGGAGTGATAAATCTGAGGTGCTGCAGGAGGCGGAGGCGGCGCCTAGATCGGAGGTGTCGGAGCTATCGGAGGTGTCGGAGCAATCGGATGCGCAGTCGGGTGGAGACGAGGACGGGCGGACACATAGGTCCGCCCCTACAGAGGGTTACACGTCTGAGGAAGGTGGTGTAGCTAAGGGAGAGACTGGTGAGGGAAAGGACGAAGCAAACGCAGTTGAGGAAAAGAGTGGAGTTGAGGAAAAGGAGAAGAGTGAGGAAAAGGATAAGAGTAAGGTAAAGGGAAAGGGGAAGAGTAAGAGAAAGGGGAGTGGGTTGCCGAAGATAAAGCGTGGTCAGATTAAGTACACTCTGTCGAAGGGTGATGAGGTGATCAATGCTAGTGATCAGTTTCTCAAGAGGTTTACCGAGGAGGAGATGTCTGCGTTTGCGGATTGTGACTTGGGAGGTTAC
>CAMPUN010000203.1 GCA_946997275.1 uncultured Porphyromonas sp. | reverse complement strand
CGGGAACGGACGCACAGATCGTGCGTCCCTACATGTCGTTACACGTTGTATCAAATGTTACAGCGTCCGTTGTAGTACAGCAGGACGAGTAACGGTTGTAGGGACGCACGATCTGTGCGTCCGTTGGATCAAAACGGGACGTGTAAAGGCTGTTGCGTCAAATGTAACAGCGTCGTTGTTTTAACGGGAACGGACGCACAGATCGTGCGTCCCTACATGTCGTTACACGTTGTATCAAATGTTACAGCGTCCGTTGTAGTACAGCAGGACGAGTAACGGTTGTAGGGACGCACGATCTGTGCGTCCGTTGGATCAAAACGGGACGTGTAAAGGCTGTTGCGTCAAATGTAACAGCGTCGTTGTTTTAACGGGAACGGACGCACAGATCGTGCGTCCCTACAGCCGTTACACGTCTCGCTCTAACATCTAATCTCTCATCTCTTGCATGACTCAAAATAAAGTTTTATCTTTGTGCAGAACATTACCTGTTAAAGGGTACCCCCCTCAAAAGAAAAGTAACAAACAGTAATTGCCTAGATGGCTCTGACTGCGTATAGTATCGAAAGAGCTGGTACTACTGATTACTATAGTACCGCTAGGTCTCAGAGAGATTGCTTCACTACATATTATTGTGGTGAAATCAGCCCTCTCCACCCTACGCTTGTGCGTGGACGTAAAGCCGCTTTAGAGGCTTCCTGTCGTCGCATCTCACTGACGGCGAGCATTTTACCCCCCCCCCCGAAACGCGCGTAGGGGCGCCTTCTAGGCGGCCGTACAGGGGCAATCCATCATTTCCATCAGACGACTCGCAGGCTGACGCAACAAGCGTCCGCCCCGATGATTGTGTCCTATGCGCTGGTGCCGAGCTTCGCTCCGCACCAGCCCCCTCGTCGTATCCTCACACGAGGGGTACGACATCTATTCAAGTCAAGACCCATGGAGGAAGCCGAAAATCCAATTGAACAGAGTAGGCACTTAACTTAATTCATAATAACAATATGAACAAACTAATGAATGTGCTCTTTGGAGCAGAGATGCACGCAAGTGCAAAGGAGATCCGAGGCAAGAAGTCTCAAGGTGTAGAGGATTCGAGTAGCTATAAAAATTGGCGTGAGAAAAAGTCCAATGGCACACATGATGTCAACTAATCTCGGATGATGTATAGGGTAGTTGTGGCTCCTGTCACAGCTACCCTATCTTCGCTAGAGCTTTTGGAGTAGGTAGCGTGTAGCAGTTTAGACTAAGAATTAGCAAGTAGACGACGAAGTCATGAGACGTATGCCGGTCCACTATCAGGGGGATGTTTACTTCTTTGAGGGGATCTCCGGTAGCTTGATGAGGCGACCCGCCAAGCCAAGTGATGCGGTGGTGCCAACGATAGAGGGCATCGCAGGCAAGTGTCTGAGCGAGGTCACCGACCCTTACCTCCTCAAGGAGAGAGCACTTCCTACGACACCGCAGCGCATCGCCCTCGGAGTACGGCTCTACGCATCTATCTTGACATGGCTCTGTCGACACGCCTTCCCACTCGGTCGTCTATGGGCTAAGATCCCTCTGCGCTGCTATCCTGACGCAGGGGTCGCTACCCGTGTCTACTACAAACTCTACCCAGGTGAGCAGCAACTAAATCTCTGTCTGCCTCGAGCCTTCTTCGCCCGTAGCACCTCGAGGCGCTTTCGCAAGCATGGAGCGATGTTTGTCGGAGTATTCCTTCCCTCGGTGCAGATGCACGCTTGGGTGCTAGAGGATGGTATGCACGCTGACTACTATGACAATAACTGGGTCAACTATGCCCCCGTAGCGATATTCCGATGAAGCTGAGATCAGAGATATTACCACAGCCCACGCTCTCCTTTTACAACCACAAGACAAGGACTCTCCAAGCGGACATCGTCGAGGAGCTACGGGCTGGTCTGTGGCGAGACTATAATATAGATAACCGCCTCTACAATGATGAGCTCGGAGAGATGCGCATCTCGGAGTGGCAACCGCTCTTTCCCGACATCACGCCTGTGATGCCAGGCTTCCACTATAACAGTGAGACGGGTGCGATGGAGGAGAAGCGCTTTGTGCCACGACAGCGGGAGATGACCATGTCGCTCTTCTTAGATACTGTGGAGCGCTACTTCGCACGCTTTGAGGGGCGGAAGATCGGCGTGCATCTGAGCGGGGGACTGGACTCCAGTCTAATCATCGGATTGCTACATCACTTCGGTATCCCCTTTAACCTATACGGAATGGTGACGGACCGCTATGAGTTTCGTACAGAGCGCCGTATACAAGACCTATTAGCTCCTCTCGGGGAGCGCACTTGCTATGTACATATAGACGAGCATCCATTTTACAATCTCTTGGATCGATACCCCTTTCATCAGATCCCCGACAGCTATATTAAGAGCTACGATTCAGCCACGACAATAGCTGAGGAGGCACGGCGCGATGGAGTGGAGGTAATCTTTGGTGGGCAGGGAGCTGACACGCTCTTTGTTGATGCGATCCCTACAGAGGTTGGGGCTATCAGCTTTAACATTGGCAACGAGTTTGCCGTCCCCTGGGAGGAGGACTTGGTTTATCACCCGAGGGGTGTGGAGCTGGTCTCCTTCTATGGAGATCCTGAGATCATTGAGGCGATCTACAACCTACGACTGGGTAAGGCGTCTGACGCTTGGAAGCTCTGGGCGCGGCACTTCTTCCGTGAGTTTCTACCCCGCGAACTAGCGGAGTATCACTATGTAGCAGACTTCAATGGACTATCATTGAGTGGTCTGGAGGCGGCAAAGCCTGTGGTGAATCGACTCTTTGAGGAGGCGTATGATCTGCTACGTCACCCGATCTTCTCGCCCGAGAGTACGCAGGTGATGCGTGAGACGAATGTCTTTAAGTTTGACTATAAGCTCTACAGTGCTTACTGCGCCCGCATCTCGATAGCGGTGTGGCTACATGCGCTGTTTGAGCACGAAGACTAAGAGCGACGGACTATGAGTATACCTTATCAAGTTGTCTTCCAGGAAGACTGGGAGGAGCAGGGGCAAGTGATCCGCTTCTGGCGAGAAGACTCTGAAGCTTTCCAGCGGGCGGGCATTCCTATCGGACTAACCCCACTGCCAGAGGCGGAGCATCTGATCTATCGCAGTGCAACGATCTATGATCCTAAGAACTACCCGACCGACCCTCGATACATACATACGTATGACATCAACAACTTCTACCTGATGATGCACCGCTACCTACCGGTGATCGAGGATCTTTCTATCCCCACCTTCTTTGTGGATCAGCTAGACGAGCGTGTCGATGAGGAGATGGCTCGCCGAGGGTGGCGAGAGGCTTTTATCAAGAAGGACGCAAAGGCACTCGAGGCTTGGGGCGAGGGGTTGTCGATCTACCCTCGGCACTCCTTTGCGGAGATGCGGACGCACTTTGATCAGATGCCTGGAGAGAAGTATTGCATCCGCCAAGTGATGGACAAGGACTATATCATAGAGCACGACACCCGCTACTGGGTGCTCAATGGGAAGGTTTATCGCCGGGATGGGCTACCGATCCCCGACATCGTGCTGGAGGCTGCCGACAGACTGATCCAAGCTAAGGGCGGGCGATACTTTACGAT
>CAMPUN010000202.1 GCA_946997275.1 uncultured Porphyromonas sp. | reverse complement strand
GGTAGCGATTCAAGACCACTTCGAGTAATGTCTTGTTGACCAAGGCCTTGCTCTCGGCTTGGAAGAGGGCTGCTTTGAGGCGAGCGTTTTCACGCTTGAGTTCTGCGTACTCGGGATCTACGTCTTTGTTCTTGTTTGTCTTGCTCATAGTGCTTTGGTTGGGTAACTCTACATCAAAGGTACGCAACCAATTTCGAATGGTGCGTGCGGTGATGCCGTAGCGCTGGCTGGTGGTGGCGATGCTCTCGCCGGTGGCTAGGAGGTCGTCAATGACTCTCCACTTGAAATCTAGGGGATATCCCTTTCGTCCTCGGTTACTTTTTTCTTGTTTCATTGTTGTTGGGGTTGGCTCCCCAACTGTGTACTATTTCAGGAGAGGACATATCGTCCTCGCCCTGCGAGCCAATCAATATGACAAAGCAAGAAAACAACGACAATCGTCACCGCCCCAACGTCCCTCCCCTACGCTTCCGTGGATTCACCGCCCCCTGGCAGCGCAAGCGAATCGATCAATTATACGAAGAAGGGACAGAGCGAGGAGAAAGAGGTCTTTTGTTGTCTGTTTCTATCTCGTCTGGAGTTAATGTAACAGATAGCTTTACCAAAACCCGAACTGTCACAGACTTTTCTAACTATAAAGTTGTCCATAAAGGAAGTATAGTCTACAATACAATGAGAATGTGGCAGGGAGCTAGTGGAGTATCTAACTATGAAGGTTATGTAAGTCCAGCATACACTGTGGCTAACCCTCTTGAAAGTGTGAGCTCTACCTTCTTTTCATATCTTCTCAAAAACGAAAGCCTAATCCACCAATTCAAAATTAACTCTCAAGGACTTTGTTCAGATACTTGGACTTTGAAGTTCCCAGAATTTGGGAGAATGGAAATAGGTATTCCTTCCCTAGCCGAGCAAGAGAAGATTGGGACATTCTTTCGGGCATTGGACGAGCTGATAGCAGCACGAGAGGCGGAGCTGGAGAAGCTTCGCCAGATGAAGGCGGCGCTACTCGATGCGATGTTCCCCAGTGATGCGCCCGTAGCGAGAGTAACTAGTGCTACCGCTCATACACCCTATGACAGCTCACTGGATCATACGCTCCAAGCGTGGGACATCGTACCCACCGAGCCAAGTACACCGCACACCCCTCGTCTCCGTTTCCGTGGCTTCACCGACCCCTGGCAACGCATGCGTCTAGGAGATGTGTTTGATTTCGAAATACCTCACAATAGTCTATCCCGAAATGATTTGACTTCAGAGAAGAGAGAAGTTCGCAATGTACACTACGGAGATATCTTAATAACCTATGGTTCTGTATTAGATTGTAATGTAGATATGATTCCATATATCAAAGATGAATCCTATCAACCAACGACTAACGCTTTACTAAAAGACGGAGATATCATATTTGCAGATACTGCGGAAGACAACACCGCAGGTAAAGCGGTAGAAATACGTCAGGTTCAAGAGAATTTAATTGTTGCTGGATTGCATACGATTGTAGCTAGACCAATGGATTGCTTTGCTCCTTGTTTTTTGGGATATGGTCTCAACTCAAATGCTTTTCGCAAACAGACTAACCCCATACTGCAAGGCACTAAAGTTTTATCTATTTCTAAGGGGTTCCTATCCGACACATACCTCTATTATCCTTCAACTCTCTCGGAGCAAAAGCAGATCGGGACATTCTTCCGCAGTCAAGACGAGGGGATTGCAACAGCGACAGAGCAGATTGACAAGCTCAAGAGGATCAAGCAAGCTTGCCTGAAGCAGATGTTTGTATAGGAGCGACTCATTTAATAGACGATAAAGACAAGATGGCATTCAATAGAGAGATAGACTTTGAGGAGGCGCTGATAGCCCGACTATCGCAGAAGGGCTGGGAGCCGGAGACGCTCAACCAACCCACCGAGGAGGACTTGATACGCAACTGGGCGGAGATCATCTACCGAAACAATAACACGATAGATCGGCTCAACAACGCCCCGCTCACCTCCACCGAGATAGAGCAGCTACTCACACAGATTGCTGAGCTACGCACGCCTGTGGCGCTCTGCGGCTGGATCAATGGTCAGACGACGAGCATCAAGCGTGACAACCCCGATGACCCGTACCACCTAGGCAAGGAGGTCTCGCTGAAGCTCTTTGACCCGAAGGAGATAGCCGCTGGGCAGAGTCGCTATCAGATAGCACGTCAGCCACGCTTCCGACGCGCCACTCCCCTCGCACAGGACCGGCGTGGCGACTTGATGCTCCTGATCAACGGGATGCCTCTCATACACATCGAGCTAAAGAAGAGCGGCATACCGGTCAGTCAAGCTTACCATCAGATAGAGAAGTATAGTCGCGAGCAACTCTTCACGGGGATCTATGGGCTGATACAAATCTTCGTAGCGATGACCCCTACGGAGACTGTTTACTTTGCCAATCCTGGCATAGACGGGCAGTTTAACACGGACTTCTACTTTCACTGGGCAGACTTCAACAATACGCCTCGTAACGACTGGGACTACATAGCTACCTACCTCCTCTCGATACCTATGGCGCACCAGCTCATAGGCTACTACACGATAGCGGACAAGTCGGACGGCATACTCAAGGTGCTACGCTCCTACCAGTACGAGGCGGTGCGAGCTATCTACGACAAGGTGGTGACGCACCGTGACTGGACGACCGAAGATGGCCAGCTGGGTGGCTACATATGGCACACTACGGGTAGCGGTAAGACAATGTCGAGCTTTAAGGCGGCTCAGCTGATCGCTGCTACGAACCAAGCCGACAAGGTGGTCTTTGTCATTGATCGTATCGAGCTGGGCACTCAGTCGGCACGTGAGTACCGAGACTTCTCAGGCTGCGAGAGTGATATAAAGGAGACGGAGGATACAGCCACGCTGATATCTCTGCTCAAGGCTTCGAACACTACGGACCAGCTCATCGTCACCTCAATCCAAAAGCTAGCTCTCATAGCGAGCAGTGAGTCAAACCAGCAGACACTACAGATGCAGATGCCTCGTCGCTTGGTCTTCATCGTGGACGAGTGCCACCGCTCGACCTTTGGCGATAGCTTTGCAGAGATCAAGGCGACCTTCCCCCGAGCTATGTTCTTTGGCTTTACGGGCACTCCCATACAAGCGGAGAACCAGCGACGAGGCAATACGACGACGGACATCTTTGGCAATGAGCTACACCGCTACAGCATAGCCGATGGTATACGCGACAAGAATGTGCTGGGCTTCGACCCCTACCAAGTCTTGACCTATCGCGACAAGGATCTGCGCCGTGTGGTGGCGCTAGAGAAGGCGGGCGTAACCTCTGAGAAGGAGCTGTGGCAGAGCGAGGAGCGTCGGAGCGTATACGATGCCTGGATGGCGCGTCCGATGGCGGGTGCGCTACAGCCCGATGGCTCTTACCTGAGTGGCATAGAGGATGAGCTACCCAATGTCCAGTACGAGCGAGAGGAGCACTGCCAAGCGGTGGTGACGGACATACTAGAGGACTTGCAGATCCGTAGCCGTGGGGGCAAGTTTCACGCTCTCTTTGCTACCAGTAGCATCCCGCAGGCGATACGCTACTACCGCATCTTTAAGGAGCGAGCCCCTGAGCTGAAGGTCAC
>CAMPUN010000201.1 GCA_946997275.1 uncultured Porphyromonas sp. | reverse complement strand
CGGCAAGTCTCCACGATACGATAAAGGTCGTCAGTCGTAAAGTTGTAGGCCGACTTCGCCCGCATGTTGAGCGCCTCAATGCCAAAGTATATACTATTCGCTCCAGCACGTATTGCAGCGCTCAGGCTCTCATACGACCCCACAGGCGCCATCACCTCGTAGCGACTAGGATCACGTAGCTCCTCAGGGAGCACCACCAGCTCACGCTGTATGATCGAGTCGACCGGCTCTATTCTCTCTGCACGTTCATTCATAAGTACAAAGATACAAACTTACCCTCAAGCCACCACCTTCGCACATTTCACTAAGCTTAGATATTGCAAAAGAGGAAACTCTTAGCGTGACTTTCTCAATGCTCCGCTGATTACTGTGCAAAGGTAATATGACAAACTATTAAGGTCGCACTCAGATGCGCTCAACATTCGCCAGTATGCTGCAAACACCTCAATAGACTGTCCAGCGGATCAACGTAACAAAGGGGACTCAATCGCCAATGTCGCGGTCGAGTCCCCTCTCATTATTCAGTCGCCGACACGTTCGTCAGCACAGACATAGTCTACATTATATTCACCGCATAGTCAGCCGTCGCCATAATGAGCGGGCTCTCCTCAACTGTGGAGAGTGAGATCGTGCAAGTTCCCTCTGAGTCGCTGAGCGTGCGTACGAGCAGCTCTCCCGTAGCGAGGTATAGCGACACCTCCTCGAGAGGCTCTAGACCCGTGACGTAGAGCATCTGCGTAGTGCGATCTTTATAGACCTTCACCTGCTGACTGCTTACTAACGTATTGCTGGTGACCCCTTCGTAAGGTATACCTGCGCCATCGTTGTCACCAGCGGAGTAGTTGAGCGTCTGCCAATGCTTGGTGAGCGCCTTCTGCACTTCCTCCTTAAAGATGACATTCTGCTCGTTTGCATTCTTCGTGTCAATGACAAAAAGATGGCTCAGCTCTTCCCTATCATTGCGATCTGGTAGCGAAGCGACTAGTTGCTCCATCGCTTGCCCCTTGATCGCATTGCCATTGCAATAGATCGTTTCGAGCTTTGGATTGTTACTGACGGAGAGTGCTGTAAGCTTATTCTCAGATAGATCGATGCCAATGAGCAGAGGGTTGTGGCTCACGTCTATCTCCGCTATCTGATTGTGAAAAGCAAAGAAGCGTGTGAGCGAGTCGCACTGAGCTAGATCTATTTGGGTCAGCTGGTTTTGACTACAGTCTAGCTCGGCGAGCTTTGTGTTGGCCGTCACATCAAGAGCCGAGAGCTGATTCTCTGTACAGTATAGTATGCGAAGGTCTGGTAGAGCTCGTGTGTCCAGCTCTGTCAAGGCATTGTTGCTACACCATAGAGACTTAAGCGAGGTAGCCTTAGAGAGATCTAGACGGGTCAGCTGAGCCTCAGAGCAGTCTAGGCTAGTCACCTGCCCAGTGATCGTAATCTGAGGAGCCTTGACCTTAGCGGTTCCTCCGAACTGCAACTCTGCGCCCTCGACCTTGATCTCGCCTTCATAATTTACAGAAAGCCTGATGGTGGATCCCACACTTGCCGTTGTGGTCATCGTGATAACTGGAGCTGCGGGTGTCGGGTCATCCTCCCCTTCGTAAGGCTGTTTGTCCTTCCCGTTGTGGAAGAACACATCCCAACCTCTATCAATGGCTGTAGCAACCTGATTTTTAGTACAGACGTTAGCGTCTTGTACACCTTCCTCTTTGCTCACAACGATTAGGGTTCCCCTAAAGGGATCAACCTTTTGAGGCAAAGCCTTTACTATCTGCTCCATCTGATCTTTGGAGATCTGATTCTTATAGCAAGTCAGCCCTTGTAGTTGCTTGTTGTGAGAGATGTCAAGGGATTTGAGTTGATTATTGGAGCATGTAACCCACGACAAGCTCTCATTGTGAGATAGATCTAGCTCTGTGAGCTGATTACTATAGCAAAAGAGCTTGTAAAGCGCTTTGTTGTTAGACAGATCAAGCTTCGTAAGCAGGTTGTTGTTGCACTGAAGCTGAGTCAGCTCAACATTGTGCGATAGGTCTAGCTCCGTCAACTGATTGATATAACATTCAATCGTAGTAAGCTCCACATTTTTCGATACATCAAGAGTCGTCAACTGGTTATCCGCACAGCAAAGTGTCGTAAGCGACGTAAGTGGTGAGACATCAATTGAAGAGAGCTGATTCCGCGAGCAATGCAACTCCGTAAGCTTTGTAGTATGTGACAGATCAAGATCTGTAAGCTGGTTGTTGTCACAGTCCAGCCAGGTGATCTCAGAGAAGAACTCTAGCCCCTTAAGAGACTTTATTCCCTGACCGAACACGACTATTTCAGTGACATCAGCAATCTCCTCAGCACTTAGCTCTCCATCATAGTCGCTGTCATAGTTGCGCATGATATAGGACCGGAAGTTTTCGTCTGGGAAGTTTGTTTCATCTAGCGCAACGCCCTGCGCTAGTAGTCCTCCACTCCATGGTGTCAAAAGGAGTATGGCAAGTGCAGATATACACCACAAATGCTTCATAGTCCTTATACCCAACGAAGTGCTCAGTAGTGATGGGGTTTGTGTTTTAAGCATAGTATATGTGTTGTGTGTTATAGATAATCAGAGTAGTTAGCCTTACATGTTACATGTTACATCTAGCCTCCTATCAGCACCTTACCTAGCAAGGCTCTCTCAGAGTCTTTTGTAGCACAACAATATAGGCTCCAGGCGCCCAGCCTGACACATCCAGGCTCATACCGCTCTGAGGATGAGTGCTCTCGTACACGAGACTTCCCGAGGAGTGGTATACGGTGAGCTACACATGACAAGAGGTTATTTGTCTCTTAATGCTGAAGCTCAAGTTACTCTTCTGAAAACAACCGTACGCTTCGAAGGAAACTTCTCGGACTAAGGTCAAATAGATGTGCCTCCTCATAGTAGAAGTACATACCCCAGGCATTTTTGTCACTCTTTGTCGTAGCAGTCCAATAGCTTCCATCACTGCCTCCGTAGATAACGTTGCCGTCATCGGACATCTTATAGCCAGAGGCTGGGAAGTAGCGAATGACATCAGCATCGGTATCACTCTCCCAAAAGGCGGGATCAGCAACTTTCTCTATAGAAAAGTTTGCACCATTTGCTACTGGACGGGCTGTAATCTTCAAGACTTGACAACCATCCACCTTAGTGTACTCATACCGCCAAGCTGAGACCATTTGAGTGTCTTTGAAGCGCAACCCATAAGTTATCTTATTAACTCCCAAGCGGTAGTCATTGTTAGAGATAATCGTATCCCCCTGCACTACTACTTTCTCATTTACGTCCATGAAAGACTTGTTGCTTTTATCGAACTTAGCACACAGCTTATCATTGGACTGAAGAGCGGGGATGATAGCACTCCACTCAGCTGTAGATGGCAGATGATACTTATTGCCAGCGATAGTTATATTACTAAACTTGGCTACAGCATCTTCGAATGTAAAGTAGCCACTCACATCAGTCGCATGTGTCGTAACTAATCCAGTGCCACTTGAATCTACATTATACTCTAGAACATATTCCAGTGGTAGCTTTGCGGGGGCGAGGACGGTTACGGAGCATTGCTTTTGTAGCTTGCCGATGGTCGCCGTGATGGT
>CAMPUN010000200.1 GCA_946997275.1 uncultured Porphyromonas sp. | reverse complement strand
ACGTGGAAAATAAAAATTCTCCACCTGGATATTTCGAAATATCCACGTGGAAATCACTTTTCCCCGACACGACGCCGTTTTGATATGTTGTTAGCTCTAAATTGTTGTGACGAGTTGGCATCTAATTTGCCCTGATTTTTGGATGTTGGCTAGAGCTATCGGAGCCATCGGAGGTATCGGAGCCATCAGAGCCATCGGAGTGCTACTGCCACTAGCCAACAGCTAACAGCTAACAGCTAACAGCCAACAGCTAACAGCCAACAGCCAACAGCCAACAGCCAACAGCCAACGGCCAACCTTAGCTTCGCTTCAGATATTTGAGTACCTTTGCATAAATACTGTATGATGCCCTTTGTATAGTCTCTGAATATAGACTAGGGAGGGAACTCATCGCTAATTGACTTGTTTTATCTGTATATACCACAGCTCGTACGTTTTACAGCTAAGATTTACGCTTGCCTATGTCGCATCACACCCCTCGCCCACGGCGCCGATCGCTACTCCCCTCGTCTAGGATTATTGCGATCGTATGTATCGCCTTGCCTCTCTTCCTGCTGGGATCTATAGCTCTCCTCGAGGTGGGCAAGTATCACCTAGAGCAGTCAGTGCGTGAGGAGATGACCTTCACCGTGCTGCTAGACCCAGAGACGACTGCTCAGGATAGCATCGCACTGATGCAGCAAGTGCAACAAGCTCCCTACATCAAGGATGTGACCTACATAACGCCTGACGAGGCGGCACGACAACTGGAGGAGGAGATCGGCGAAGATCCTGTGGCGGTCCTTGGCTTTAACCCCTTACAACCCTCGCTAGAGGTGCATCTCAAGTCACAGTACGCCGTGGCCGATAGCATGGCGCAGATAGAGAGCGACTTCGCATCGTGGGGCAATGTGCAGATGATGAGCTACCGTGGAGATATGCTCCAGATGATCGATGAGAATATGCAGCATCTCTCGACGATCCTACTGATCGTCTCGCTGATCCTGCTGATCATTGCTATCATACAGGTCAATAGTATGACCCACATTATGATCTACAGCCGGCGCTTCCTGATCCGCTCTATGACCTTGCTGGGAGCTAAGCCAAGCTTGATCCGTAAGCCCTTTACCACTTACAGTATCTTCAACGGGCTATGGGGCGGTTTGTTGGCGACTTGTATGATCGCAGGCACGCTTTTCTATATGATACAGCGCAACCCGCTACTCCTCCAGAGCTACCTCAGCTACAGCGAGGTGGCGATCATCCTCGGAGGGATCATCTGCCTCGGCATCCTGCTCTCGTGGATCACCGCCTCTATCTCGACGAGCCGATACATTCGCATGGATGGCGGACGCATCGTCATGGCTTAGTCATTATCTTATCCATTACAACTTATCAATTATGGTATTTGGCAAGAAGAACTATATCCTCCTAGCGGTTTCCGTGGGGATCATTATACTGGGGCTCCTCTTGATGTCAGGCGGAGGTAGCGCAGACAGCACAGAGTTTACGGCTGAGATCTTTAGCACGCGTCGTATCGTTGTGGCGCCTATCGTCACCCTGGTCGGCTTCCTCCTGATCATCTACGCGATTATGGCTAAGCCTAAGGATCCCAACAAAAGCAACGGCAAGGATAGCGACACTAAGCCACAAAGCAAGTAAACCTCTTGTGCCGCAACGCTTAAGATGACGATACTTGAATCCATCATTCTAGCCATCGTAGAGGGCTTGACGGAGTTTCTCCCCGTCAGTTCTACCGGGCACATGATCCTTACGCAGGGGGCGCTTGGTATGGAGAGCACGCCTTTCCTACGCGCTTTTACGGTGATGATCCAGTTTGGGGCAATCCTCTCAGTCGTGGTGCTGTACTACAAGCGCTTCTTTACCTTTCGTGTGGAGGAGGGCGCACGACAGCTACCGCAGGGGTGGCAATGGGTAGGACGCTTCTCCTTTTACATCAAGCTCCTCGTGGGACTGATCCCCGCAGCGGTCATCGGGCTACTACTGGAGGAGCAGATAGATAAGCTCCTAGACAATGTCTATGTGGTCGCCACGACACTTTTCTTAGGCGGTATCTTCATGCTCTTCATTGATCGCATCTGGCCACCTCAGAGTCAGAAGGCAGAGCGTCCGTCGTACCGCAACGCTTTCGTCATAGGTTGCTTTCAGACCATCGCCATGATCCCAGGCGTGTCACGCTCCATGGCGACAATCGTGGGGGGACTACAGCAACGACTCACGAGACGTGCAGCGACCGAGTTCTCCTTCTTCCTAGCGGTGCCGACGATGCTCGGCGCCACTCTGCTCAAGGGGTACAAACTCCTCTCCGATCCCGTCTCTAGTCAGATACTTCAGGAAAACTGGATGGCACTCCTCGTGGGCAATGTGGTTGCTTTCGTAGTGGCTCTGCTAGCGATCAAGTTCTTTATCAACTATGTGACCCGCTACGGCTTCAAGCTCTTCGGCTACTACCGTATCGTGGTCGGTCTACTGGTACTCATCCTACTGATCTGTGGGGTGCCTCTAGCGATGCACTAATAAGATGAATCAGGAAGTCTCCTCCAAGCTATACACTCCTGCCGACCTACAGGCTCATCGCCCCCTCACGTTACGTACGGGAGCGATCATACCACTGGACAAGCCGTTGGGGTGGACCTCCTTTGACGTGGTCAATAAGGTGCGCATCATGGTGCGCAAGGTGACGGGCATCAAGCGCATCAAGGTAGGCCACGCGGGGACGCTGGATCCGCAGGCGACAGGCGTGCTGGTGCTCTGCACGGGTCGTGCCACGAAGCTCATTGAGCAACTGATGGATCATGACAAAGAGTACTGCGCCACACTCCAGCTCGGAGCCACCACGCCCTCCTTCGACAGCGAGCACGAGATCGACGCAACCTATCCCTACGAGCATATCACGGAGGAGATGGTGCGGAGCGCCTTGCGCCAGTTCACGGGAGAGATAGACCAGAGACCTCCCACTTTCTCAGCGGTCAAGGTGGGCGGGATACGCGCCTACGACCTAGCCCGTCAGGGACAGGAAGTAGAGCTCGCACACAAGCACGTCACTATCCACGAGCTGGAGCTAGTCAGCTTCACGCCCCCCACCCTACAGCTACGAATCGTCTGTAGCAGAGGCACCTACATTCGTTCGCTAGCACGCGACCTCGGCACAGCTCTCGACTCGGGAGCTTACCTCACTCAGCTGGTGCGGACACGCTCTGGCGAGATCTCTCAGGCGAACTGCTTTAGCCTCGACCAACTGGACGAGCTACTCGCCCTAACACCCGACGAGGAGGAGCTCTCCTGACTACTATATCCCCTCTATCCCATTAGAAACAGAATCCAATATGCGACATAAAGCGAAGCTTTCACACTTTGACTACAAGCTCCCCGAGGAGCTCATTGCTCAGTATCCGACCACCTTCAGAGATCAGTCCCGGATGATGGTGCTGCACCGCACCGACGGTTCCATCGAGCATAAGAACTTTGTGGACATCCTCGACTACTTTGGCGAAAAAGACACCTTTGTCTTCAACGACACCAAGGTTTTCCCCGCAAGACTCTATGGACTGAAGGAGAAGAATCAGGCGAAGATTGAGGTCTTCCTCCTGCGTGAGCTCAACGAGTCCCTGCGCCTATGGGATGTCCTCG
>CAMPUN010000199.1 GCA_946997275.1 uncultured Porphyromonas sp. | reverse complement strand
AACTTAATAAGGATGGCAAGTGGAACATAGACCCCGTCTTCCAAGATAAGATGACAGATCGCAAGATCGACATCGAGCGCTACGGTGCTGAGCTTAAGTTCAACCTCCTCGATGGCTACATCCTAGCTCCTTACGTACTCGTAGGGGGTGGTGTACAAAACATGAAGTATGAGCTACCCATCGCTGATGACAAGATCGAGATGATGAAGGCTGATCACCTATACTTCTCTGGAGCTGTAGGCTTTAAGATCAACCTCACACGTCGTATCGCTTTCAATCTATCGGGTAACTATCTAGGCTTCCGTACGGACCTACTCAACCCATACGTTGACATAACCAAGGCTAAGGTTGACGATAACGGACTAGCTCTGATGAATAACTTCTCAGCTCGTGCTGGTCTCTCCATCTACCTCGGTGGTTACAACCCCACAGGTGGTAATGAGGTAAGCCGTGCTTACAGAAAGTTCTTCTCTAACGGTTTCCGTGGCATGGTCTTCACCGTTGAGCCCTCTATGCTCTACATGGACTTCAACCAAAACTCTTACTGGAATAGTCGCGACTCATGGTTCTATGGTGGTCAGCTAGGTTTTGACTTCAATAGCACCTTCGGTGTACGTGGTTTCTACTATCAGGCTGGTCAGACTGGCAAGAAGCCTAACTTCAAGTTTGACAACGAGCGCGCCATCTATGGTGGTTACTTCACCGGTCGCCTCAACCTACCTCGTGGTGTGACACCTTATGTCAACCTCGGTGCTGGTTACCTCGACGCCAAGCTCTCTGAGGAGGCTACTGAGCAAGACAAGGCTAATCTTCATGACGTTGTCTTCGCTATGGCTGGTCTTGGTCTAGAGGTACCTCTCTTCCGCTATGTCAGCGTGTTCGGTAGTGCCAACTTTATCGCACACCCAGCTCCTGGCGTCAAGACAGCTTCTATCACAAATAAGTCTGAGATCGTTGCTAAGAATATGGCTTACCAATTCGGTGTACGCTTTAACCTAGGCAAGCCAGCTCGTCACTATCAGTTTGAGACTGTTCAGGACGAGGAGGTTCAGGACAAGGTCAACGAGATGCGCGACAAGGAGTACCGCGAGTACCGCGAGTACCACTACTATGGTCAGGATCGTGACGATGACGAGTATGTACGCATGACTCCTGCTGAGATCGAGGAGATGGCTCAACGCATCATCGATCGTAACCGTAGCGCTAAGAAGCAAGAGACTAAGCAAGCTCAGACATCAAAGGAGCAAGCTCCTGCGCAGCAACCACAGGCAAGCAAAAAGCACTCTACATGTCCTGACTGCAAGGCTCATAAGCGCTCTTATACCTATCGTCAGCCAAACGACGATGCTCTTACTCCACTAGAGCGCGAGCTAATACATGCTCTCATTGGCAACGCTCCTCAGTACATGGCTCAGCAGCAGATGCTTCAGCAGATGCCAGCACAGTGCCCTAAGGTTGCAACCCAGGTCGCTGAGACTCCTGCCCAGGTCGCTGAGACTCCAGCTCAGAACAACGAGGAGGTAGCTAAGCAAAACGAGGAGATCCTCAAACGTCTTGACGCACTCGACAGAAAGATCGAGCAGAGCGAGCAGATGCGTCTCCAGCAACCCGCTACAACTACGACGGTTGTAACGCCTCCTACACATCCTGCATACACGACTCCTACCACAGCAACGCTAGATGCTGAGGCTACTCCAGCTGACAATGACTCGAAGAGCCTCATTCGTCTTAACTCTGTAGGACTACACATCGGTACTAACCTAGTTAAGCCTAAAGAGGAGAACCTCATCGGTACTTTCGCAGTAGGTGCACGTGCATACATGCCTATCAGCAATACGAACCTTGACTTCGTTCCTGAGATCTTCGTAGGCTTTGGTAAGAAGACTACCCTTGGTATATCAGGCAACGTTGTTTACAACTTCAACTTTAAGGAGCTAGGCGACTTCGTAACTTATCTAGGCGCAGGTGTCGGTGGTTTTACAGACACGAAGCTTGGTGTCAACTTCCTCGCAGGTACTTCCTACAAACTGCCACAGCTCAACAGCGCCGTCTTCCTAGACTACGGCTTCCGTCACTCACTACGCAATCATAGCGTATCTCTCGGATATCGCTTCTACTTCTAATCACTTATCACTACAACAGTATGACTAAGAAATCAATAATAGTCGGGCTGTGCGTGATCCTTCTGTCTGCTGCTGTCTCCACATCTGTGGAGGCACAGCAAGACGAGCGTCAAGCACCTCGCCAGAAGCGCGACCGCACAGAGCGTGTCGACAAGGGCGAGCGTGACAGACGTGAGAAAGTGGTGGTTATGACAAAGCAGGAGCTAGCCACGCTCATCAGTGCTATCGTCACGGCTGCCGAAGAAGAAGACTCCTCCGAGGAGGTCGTAAGCAATTCCCCAACCACGCAACAACAGGACATCAATGTCTCTAGTGGTAAGAGATGCACGCACCGACGCGACAGAGCTTACACCGATGATGAGAGGTTTGCACAGCAGCGTGACATAACGATCACAAGTAATAAGGATAGAGACCTTCTCTACCTCTTACTACAGTATCACAACCTCAATGCGATGAAGGCTTCTATGCCTAATTTCGCACAGCCTATCATGCAGCCTGGACAGCCCATCAGCTGGGGTGGACAAACATACTACCCCGCTGGTAGTAGCAACGTAGTCATCGCCCAGGGAGCTCAACCCTTTGCCCCTGCTCAAGCGACACAGGCAAAGGAGGATAAAGCTAATCAGATCCAAGCTCTCGAGGAGGAGATAGCAAGCCTCAAAGAGTCTCTGCGCAATCCTCAGCAGGCTCCTCAGCGTAACGATGATCAGATAGCTCAGCAGCTGGCTGCGCTACGTCAGCAGATAGACGAGCTAGAGAAGGCTCCCGCACAGACTCCTGTGTACAACTACGACAACCGTCAGGTGATCCACCAGGACCGCTCACGCAACAACGTGCAGCTCAGTCGTAGCGTCTTCTTTAAGGTCAATTCGGACGTACTCAATGCCGAGGGACTCGAGGCTGTACGCAACGTTGCCGACTTTGTCATCGGCGACCCACGCGCCCTCGTCCTCGTATACGGCTACGCTAGTATCGATGGTCCCGTAGACTTCAACAATAGACTCGCTGCCAAGCGTGCTACCAGTGTCATCAAGGCACTCCAAGCAGCAGGCGTACCAGCAGCCGCTATCAAGCGCTACGACAACGGTGTCGACACGACGCCAGCTAAGCGTACCGATGCACGCCGTGTAGACATGGACGTCATCTACTAATAGATTGCAGACTACCCCATCGAGGGTAGCCACAGCAACCTTATATAATTATAGAGAGGAGGAGAGCTCAGCGAGTTCTCCTCCTCTTTCGTTTTATCCTCGCTCCTATATCCCAGCCAAAGACTAACCCCCCAAAGGCCAGTAGCTAAACCCCAAAGGTCAACAGCTAACCGCCAAAGGCTACCCAAAAAATAAGCCAGCAAGACGTTAGGACAATTTGTCACATGCTTCCAACCATTGGCACATCACTTGCTTGAGTTAGTCAGAATCAAACCTTAAAAACATGAACATAGATAAGTACACCATTAAATCGCAACGGGTGATCCAAACGATGATCGCCCAAGCGCGCCAGCAGGGGCATC
>CAMPUN010000198.1 GCA_946997275.1 uncultured Porphyromonas sp. | reverse complement strand
GAACTTTGATTTGCTTCTTCCGAAGTTTCATTTCATTCTTCCGAACTTTTATTTCCCGCCTCCGTGGGGGATTTTCGTTTTCTCGTGAGCTGTCGCGGATTTCCTCAGGGGATATCGGATTTGTGCGAGGAGGTTTGAGTTGTCCAGGCTGTGTAGCTCGCTGGAGATGTGATGATTAGGAAGTGGTGAGTGCCATTCGCTGGAAAAGTTGTACCTTTGCCGACGGTTTTCCTATGAATCCAACTGTACACCCCGCTCTCGTGTGAGGGGGGCTCTTTGGTCTCTAGCGGAGCTGGTGCGTATCTGGCACTGTCGTCTTGATGTGCTACGGATGGGCTCTGGCAGAGTGCCACAGTGTAATGGGAGATTAGCAAGACTAATTTTGAGTAACACTAACTATTTGTACTAATGAAGCATTTTAATCTCAGCGCCACCGTGCGCCAGGCCGACCAGCTCGGCAAGAAAGCTACTAAGGCTCTCCGTCGTGAGGCCCTCGTACCTGTAGTCCTCTATGGGGGTAGCGAGACACATCACCTCGTCGTCAAGGCTGACGACCTCAACAAGCTGATCTACACTCCTGAGATCTATCTCATCGAGCTAGACGTAGAGGGTAAGCAGTATAAGGCTGTACTGAAGGATGTACAGTTTCACCCAGTGAGTGACAGGACGCTCCACGCAGACCTCTACGAGGTGAGCGAGGAGAAGCCTATCGTCATGAGCGTACCTGTCATACTCGATGGTCACGCTGTCGGTGTGAGAGCTGGTGGTAAGCTGGTTCGTGAGAAGCGCACACTACGCGTACGCGCCGCCTACAACAAGATCCCTGAGAATCTCGTGATCGACGTGAACAACCTCAAGCTGGGCAAGACGATCCAGGTACACGAGCTCTCCTTCGAGGGCCTTGAGCTGGTAGACGCTCCACAGGCTGTCGTTTGCGGTGTCAAGCTGACACGTGCAGCTCGTGGTAAGGATGCTACAGCTGGCGCTGAGGAGGCTGAAGGCGAGGAGCACGAGGAGAACGGTGACTCTGAGGAGCAGAGCAACGAGTAGTCACTGTCTAGCGTACGCGACTTAGCGTATATTGCCTAGAGTCATACGAGGAGAGCCTACAGTCCCTCACACGGGGTGTAGGCTCTCCTTTCCCTATATTAGGGGTACTCGTGCAGTTTGCGGCACCGAGGCTTTTCGGGCAGATGGACCCTATATGATACTTTTTCACTACCTTAGTAGACCGTATACGGTTACTCACTTCAAATAAACAGTAGATTATCTCATGAATCGCGAGCAAATCATAGAACAAATACGAGCCAAGCGGAGCTATCTCTGCGTAGGTCTCGATCCGGATATACAGAAGTTGCCTCCGCACCTGCTGAAGGGGGATAATCCTATCCTGGACTTTAACAAGGCGATCATTGATGCCACGGCACAATATGCGATAGCCTTCAAGCTGAACTTGGCTTTCTACGAGACGCTTGGGGCTTTTGGTATGCAGGTCTTCGGCGATACGGTGGACTACATACGCCAGCGCTATCCCGAGCAGCTGATCATCGCCGATGCTAAGCGGGGGGACATAGGCAACACGAGCAAGATGTATGCACGGGCCTTCTACGAGAACTTTAAGGTGGATGCCCTCACCGTGGCGCCCTACATGGGGAGCGACAGTGTGCTACCTTTCCTTGAGTATAGCGACAAGTGGGTGATCCTACTCGCCTTGACGAGCAATCAGGGTGCGCAGGACTTTCAGATGCTCCATACGGGCGAGGAGACTTGCCTCTTCGAGCAGGTACTCCGGACGGCGCTGAGCTGGGAGGGTGCTGACCATATCATGTTTGTCGTGGGCGCTACGCAGAGCAATCTGATGGAGCGTGTGCGTGCAGTGGCTCCCAATGCCTTCCTCCTCGTGCCAGGTGTAGGCGCTCAGGGTGGTAGCCTGGAGGCGGTCGCTGAGCATGCGATGACGAGCGACTGCGGTCTGATCGTCAATAGTTCGCGTGGTATCATCTATGCGGGCAATGACGAGCGCTTTGCCTCGGCGGCTGCGCAAGCCGCCTCTGATCTAGCACGTCAGATGGAGAAGACATTGATCGACAAGGGTATCATAGACTAATAAGATGTACACAGTTGCAGACATTGCTAAGCTAATCGGAGGTACCCTCGAGGGCGACGGCACGGCTCAGCTACAAGGCTTCGCAGGCATTGAGCAGGCGAAGGCGGGTGACTTGAGCTTTCTCGCCAATATGAAGTACGAGCCCTACCTCTACACGACACACGCCTCGGCGGTACTCGTTGACGAGAAGTTTACTCCGACACAGCCTTGCCCTACGACTTTGATCCGTGTGGCAAACCCTTACGAGACGCTCTCGCAGCTAATGCGACTCTACGTCTCTCAGCAGGAGCCGCACTGGACGGGTGTCCATCCGACGGCTATCGTGGACCCTTCGGTGGAGATCCCCAAGGAGTGCATCATCGGCCCGTACGCTTGCATCGAAGCGGATGTCAAGCTGGGCGAGCAGGTCGTCATATCGACTCACTGCGTCATCGGGGCCAACTGCTCTATCGGTGACCACACGATGCTACATCCACGGGTTACGCTTTACTCGGACAGCGTCATCGGGCATCATTGTCGCATTCATGCGGGCACGGTGATCGGGGCCGATGGCTTTGGCTTTGCCCCTACGGAGCACGGCTATGACAAGATCCCGCAGATAGGACACGTGGAGATAGGAGACAATGTGGAGATAGGAGCGAATAGCTGCATAGACCGCGCTACGATGGGCGTGACGCGCATAGCGTCGGGTGTCAAGATCGACAACCTCGTACAGATCGCGCACAATTGTACCGTCGACGAGCACACGGTCATCGCAGCTCAGGCGGGACTAGCTGGCTCGGCACACATCAAGGAGTGGTGCCAGCTGGGCGGTCAAGTGGGCATCGCGGGTCACCTCACGGTGGGCGACCACTCGCAGCTCGGCGGCCAGACAGGCGTGCTGGGCAATCTTCAGCCACACAGCGTCGTGATGGGAGCTCCCGCCATGCCTGTGGGCAAAGCTTTGCGCGCCTTTGCCATGCTTCCCAAGCTTCCTGAGCTAATGCGTCGTGTAGACAAGCTCGAAGAGCAATCTTCCTCGGAAACTAAATAGACTCATTTGTAAAAGCAGACACACTCACGTTATGAATCAGTACACACTCGCTACGACACTCACCTTCCAGGGGGTAGGACTTCACACGGGAGCCAACCGCACCTTGACCCTTTCACCAGCGGAGCCCCATAGTGGTTATCAGATCTGTCGCTCCGACCTTGAGGGGAGCCCCGTCATCCCGGCTTATGCTGACTATGTCTCGACGACGCAGCGAGCTACTCGGATAGAGCGTGGAGCTGTGCAGGTCTCTACGCTGGAGCATTGCCTCGGCGCGCTCTATGCCCTCGGGGTGGACAACTGTCTTATCACGGTCGATGGCGACGAGGCCCCCATACTAGATGGCTCAGCACTGCCTTATGTGCAGGCGATCCAAGAGGCAGGACTCAAGGAGCAAGACGTGGCTCGTGAGGTCTTTGTCGTACGCAAACCTATTGAGGTGAAAGATGAGGAGACGGGAGCGTCTATCCTTCTCCTGCCATCAGACCAGCTCGGCGTAGAG
>CAMPUN010000197.1 GCA_946997275.1 uncultured Porphyromonas sp. | reverse complement strand
ATCTCGAAGTCTACGTAGAAGCCTCCCGACTACTTATCGTCTGCCATAAAGTAGTCCGCACCGGCATCCTCAAAGAGGTGAGCCAAGTAGCTTGCGCCACCCACCACGTACCAGTTGCCACCGTGCAGTTCACCGCTAAGGACCTTCGGACGTGGCAAGTCCTCGGTGATCAAAGCTTGTAGCTCGTGGTAGCGCTGCTCTATCGTGCTAAAGATCGTCTCCGCACGCTCCTCCATACCCAGCAGGAGCGCCGTAAACTTAAGCCACTCAGCCTGCCCCAGCGGGGAAGTCTCCTTGTAGCCCAGGAAGGTAATCAGCGGTATGTCTAGCTGCTTGATCACATCGTAGCCACCCCGCTTGAAGGGGCTTACTAATATAATGTCTGGTTGCAGAGCCATGATCAGTTCGCTGTCGAAGTTCCCCTCGATGCCGATTCGCTTAGCAGCGCCCGAAGCCAGCCGTGACTGCATCTCCTCGTTGAAGAGGAAGCGCGTACTCGGCATCCCCACGATCCGATCCACCGCATCAAGCTTGATAAAGTTAGAGAGCTGTAGCGTCGTCATCACGATGACCCGACGCACTGGCGTCTCTATCATAGTAAAGCCCTTAGGCACCTCAGCTGCCAGCTTTTGAGACTGCTCACGAGGCACCAAAGCGTAGCGATACACCTCGCTACTGTCATGCGTTGGGTCGGAGATGGTGACCAGCGTCACCGCCCCCGCGTGCTCGATTTGGAGCCCCTCGGCATAGCGTATCATAGCAGTGCTATCCACCTCTGAGCCCCCCGCAGTGCCTTCGTCAGAGCCTCCCTTACCGCACGATATTAGTAGCAAGGAGAGCACTAGGCCACTCAGCAAATACCTCATACAGCGTAATCTGTCCATTTTATTATCGATCTGTTGCACTGCAAAGATACGCAAACGATTCGTCCTAGCTCTAAGGTTCCAGTATCCAAACTCCGACAATCTCATGGCCAGCCAGCTCAACGTACTGCTACGTAGTGACATGTCTTCTAAATTCCAACCTCTAATCTCCGTTTCCACAGAAAAACTCCACCGAGGAGTCTGCGACTTCCTCCATAGAAACGTAGCTGAACTCATTGTATATAGCGCGTCAGCCCTGCTTCGTAACGGCTTTGTAATCGTTATGTGCGCCATTAGTCGTACATTTGCAGTAAATCTTATGCAATCTATGCCTGAAGAGAGCTTTCATCCACAGCAGGTCGATATAGCCACTATCCTCAATCGACGACGCAAGAAGCCTTTGCCCGCCTTTGTGACTAATGGAGTGGCACGTCTGATCCATCAGCGTGAGATCAACGATGTGCTACGGCGCTACGGACACCTAGAGGGGGTAGACTTTATGGATGCCCTGATCCAGGAGTTTCGCATTGACCTGACGCTCGTCGGGGCGGAGCATCTGCCCGCAGACCCTCGCGCCCTCTTTATCAGCAATCACCCACTGGGGGGGCTGGACGGGATATGCCTGACACACCTCATAGCTAGTCACTATCAGTCAGACATCCGCTACATCGTCAACGATCTCCTGCTGAATCTCAAGCCTCTCGCCAATATCTTCGTACCGGTCAATAAGTACGGCGCTCAGGCGCGCTCCTCGATACAGAGGATGCACGAGGCGCTGGAGAGCGATCTGCCTGTGATCACCTTCCCTGCGGGGCTCTGCTCCCGACTCATCAAGGGACGGATACAAGACCCGCTCTGGCGACCAAGCTTTATCAAGCAGGCTAGACAGTTTCGCCGTCCCATCGTACCGCTCTTCTTCCACGGGCGCAACTCGATGAAGTTTTACCGTATCGAGCAACTGAGGAAAGCGCTCGGCATACGCTTTAACATTGGCACGGCATTGCTACCACACGAAATGTTTGCTGCACAGGGGAGCTCCTTCACCGTAGTGGTCGGTGAACCTATCCCCTACGAGACGCTCGAGGGGGTGAAGCCTAGCGACTTACCTCAGCAGGTCGAGCTCATACGGCAGCAAGTATACCAACTGAAAGACCAACTATCCAAATGAGTGCTACAGAGCAACCCATCATAGCGCCGATAGATCGGCAATTGATCCGACAGGAGCTGACACCTGAGCTCTTCGTCCGTAAGACCAATAAGAGTAATAATGAGATCTACGCCTTCCGAGCTGCTCAAGCCCCCCAGACAATGCGTGAGGTGGGGCGTCTGCGCGAGGAGAGCTTTCGTGCTGGCGGTGGCGGCACGGGCCTTGAGTGTGATGTGGATAAGTATGATCTGATGGACGATGGATACGTGCAGCTCATCGTCTGGAGCCCCGAGCTGGAGAAGATCATGGGCGGCTATCGATACATACTCGGTGAGGCGGTGCTACGGCATCAGGAGCAGACGGACGCTCTGGCGACATCGCATATGTTTGGCTTCAGCGAGGAGTTCGTACGCGACTACCTCCCCTACACGATTGAGCTGGGACGCTCATTCGTGAGCCACGAATTTCAGACGACACGGGCAGGGCTCATGTCCTCCATCTACACGCTCGACAACCTATGGGACGGGCTGGGCGCCTTGACGGTGATCTATCCTGAGATCAAGTACTTCTTTGGCAAGGTGACCATGTACAAGACCTACAACAAGTACTGCCGCAACCTGATCCTCAAGTTTATGGAGATCTACTTCGGCGACAAGGATCATCTGGTCTTTCCAATGAATCCTGTCGAGGTGGACATTGACCCAGCGGAGATAGATCGCCTCTTTGTCAAGAACGACCTCAAGAGCGACTACCGCACGCTCAAGGCGGAGGTACGCAAGCACAATATCAACATTCCCCCGCTCTTCAACGCTTACATGTCGCTCACTCCGAAGATCCGCATCTTCGGCACAGCAATCAACGATGAGTTCGGTGATGTCGAGGAGACGGGCTTGCTGACGCCCATTGCGGACATCATCCCTGAGAAGAAGGAGCGTCACATAGACACCTACCAGCAAGCCAAATAAGTAGCAAAGGCTCCCCTACTCATGGCTCTCGCGAATGAGCTCGGCGCTGCCGGCGAAAGGGCAGCTCAGCGCTACCTCCTCTCTCGGCACATACGCCTCCTCGAGATCAACTGGCGTGACCCGCTCTGCGAGATCGACATCATAGCGTCTGACGGTCGGCACCTACTGATCGTCGAGGTCAAGAGTCGCATGGAGTACACCGCCACGAGCCCGCTAGATGCGGTCGACCAGGCGAAAGCACATCAGATGATGCTCGGTGGTATGCGCTATGCACAGCGAATGCGCATCGACCTACCGATACGTTACGATGTCGTCGAGGCGCTCTACTGCCCAGCGAGTGACCTCTTTGAGATTAAGTACCACAAGGAATACTTCTCGGCAGAGGAGATTGCCCTCCAAGAGACACTTCCCCACGGCTCCATCCAGCCCTAACAGCGGGATACTCCTGAGAGTTGCGGGGTCTAGACAATAATCGAGTAGGTCGGGAAACGAAAGTTTTCGGACCTACTTTCGTTTCCTTCCCTCTCACACCTCCGTACGTGCCGTTCGGCATACGGCGGTTTAATTCGTTTTCAAAGAGTGGCTAATCATGTTCGATTAGTTTCATCTTCCGTCTTTCTTAATTTCCGTTTCCAATGCACACGTGCTTAGCTCTATGTGGTCGATCGCATTGACGTTTTGACCGTTGCCACTCGTC
>CAMPUN010000196.1 GCA_946997275.1 uncultured Porphyromonas sp. | reverse complement strand
GCAAGCTCTAGGAGATAGCCTCGTGTCCAGCCCCAGTTGTAGCGGTAGTCCAGTCCCGACTCCCGCATTGACTGCGCCACAGAGCCGTCCATACGTGTGCGGAGCGCAGCACGTATGGCGGTAAGCTGTGAGGCGATCGTCTCTTCGTCTATCGGAGAGTTAGGCACGTGCTATGAGCTCTGCGATGAGACCACCCATACGCTTGGAGGCGGCATTGGCGGCAGCGACCACCTCGTCGCCATCGTTCGTGTAGTCTCCCTCGAAGTGCCACCCCTCGTTCGTGATGACCGACATGCCGAAGACGCGGATACCCGCATGGCGAGCCACAATCACCTCAGGCGTCGTGCTCATGCCGACCGCATCAGCGCCTACAGTCTGCCAATACTTATACTCTGCAGGCGTTTCGTAGGAAGGACCCGTGAGGCTTACGTAGACACCCTTCTGGAGCGCCAGCTTTTGCTCCTGGGCAATGGTCTCAGCGAGCGCAATCAGCTCACGATCGTAAGCACGCGTCATGTCGGGGAAGCGGACGCCAAAGTTCTCATCGTTAGGACCAATGAGCGGATTGGGAAGCATATTGATATGGTCTCTGATGATCATCAGGTCACCCACGTGGAAGTTCGAGTTGATGCCGCCCGCAGCGTTGGAGACGATCAGGATCTCGATGCCGAGGAGCTTCATCACCCGCACTGGCAACGTGACAACCTCCATCGGGTAGCCCTCGTAGTAGTGAAAGCGTCCCTGCATCGCCACCACGGGGACACCGCCCAGCGTGCCAGAGATGAAGTTGCCCTTGTGACCAATAGCGGTCGAGTGTGCGAAGTTGGGGATCTCGCTGTATGGGATGACGGTTGGGTTAGCGATCTCATCGGCTAGATTGCCCAGACCGCTACCTAGTATGATGCCCACGCGGGGCTGTGCCGCTATCTTGCTCTTGATATAGTCGGCTGCTTGCTGATATTTTTGAAAGTCCATAGTCTATGTTCGTTTGATAGTGAAAAGGTCTCTACCCCTTACGGTGAAGTAAGTCGTGAGCCGTGCGACGAGCCATCTCGATGATGCGCTCCATGCCGACGATCTCACGGTCACGCATGAGGATCGCTCCGTCCACGATGGTCGTCGAGACGATCGTCGAGGAGCCTGCGTAGACGAGATTAGAAGTCAGATTGTGACAAGGCACCATGCTCGGCGCCTTAAGGTCTATGAGACAAAGGTCGGCTAGATAGCCCTCCTCGATGCGTCCGCCCTTGAGACCCAGCATAGCGTAGCCCACCTCCGTTGCCGAGCGGTAGATGTCGGGAGCGCAGACCGCTGTCGGGTCGTAGCGCCACACCTTGCCCAGGAGCGAAGCCATACGCATAGCGATGTACATGTCAAGGTCGTTGCTCGAGGAGCAGCCGTCCGTACCGATAGCCACAGGGATGCCCCGCTCCTTCATCTCTTCATAGCGAAAGCGCCCACCACTGGCCAGCTTCATATTGCTCGCTGGGTTGTGCACTAGTGTACATCCGTGACGTGCTAGGATATCCAGCTCCTCATCGTCCAGCCATAAGCTGTGCGCCATGATGCAGCGAGGCGAGAGCGCATCGATCTGCTCTAGGTAACGGACAGGCGTCGTGCCATGCTCGGCAATACAGTCCTTCACCTCACGCTCTGTCTCGGAGAGGTGCAGGTGAATGGGGATCTCATGCTCCTCGGCAAACTCCTTCGCAAAGTGCAATTGATCGCCCGAAACGGTGTAGATAGCGTGTGGTCCCACACTCCAGCCGATCCGCTCAGGGAGCTCCGCAAAGAGCTGCTCATAGCGGTAGCAGTTGTCCCGATCAAGCTGTGCCCGCTCGGCATCGCCACGGTCAAAGAGCGTGTAGCTCAGATTAGCCCTTATGCCCGTCTCCAGCACCGCACGAGCGGTCGCCTCAGGCGCTGTGTACATGTCGAGGAAGCAGGTCGTCCCGCTCTGGATCATCTCCACACAGCCGAGCAAAGCGCCGACGTAGATATCCTCCTCCGTCATATGCGCCTCCACGGGCCAAATGTAATCCTCCAGCCACGTCTGCAACGGCAGGTCATCGCCATACCCTCTGAAGAGCGTCATGGCACAGTGTGTGTGTCCGTTGCAGAGTCCTGGCACGACAGCCTTGTCACGGCCGTCGAGGATGATCGTCTCTTCATCGATCGGGAGCAGATCCGAACCGATCTTGTCGATACGGTTGTCCACGATCAGAAGGTCTTGCGTCGCCCCCCCGATGAGCGACTCCTTGATTAGTATGCTACTCATGCCCGTTTAGTTAAATAGTCGGTAAAACTCAGCTACCGCCTCAACACCCTTGCGAAAGACGCCTACCGAAAAGCTCTCATTGGGCGAGTGAATCGCGTCCTCCTCTAGGCCAAAGCCCATCAATACCGTCTTAAGTCCGAGGATCTCCTCAAAAGCAGCAATAATCGGAATGCTACCGCCACTGCGTATCGCTAGCGGAGCCACCCCGTAAGCCTTCTCGACCGCCTGAGCAGCTGCTTGGTAAGCAGGTAGGTCTAGCGGACAGTAGTAGCCCGCGCCACCGTGCATCGGCGTCACCTCTACATGGACAGACTTAGGCGCGATCTGCTCGATATACTCCTTCATCAGGCGGGAGATCTCCTCATGATCCTGATTAGCCACCAGACGGCAAGAGAGCTTAGCATAAGCCTTCGAGGGGAGCACCGTCTTGGCGCCTTCGCCCTGATAACCGCCCCATATACCGCACACGTCAAAGGAAGGACGGCAACTATTCCGCTCCAGCGTGATGTAGCCCTCCTCGCCTTGCGTCTCACGAATGTCCAGCGCACGGCAGTAAGCCTCCTCGGAGAAAGGCGCCTTGCGGATCATCGCACGCTCCTCATCGGAGAGCGGTAGCACCTTGTCGTAGAAGCCTGGCACCGTGATACGTCCCTTGTCGTCTACGATCTGAGCAATGATCTTGCACAACTCATTGATCGGGTTAGCGACAGCACCGCCGAAGTGCCCCGAGTGCAGGTCTCTATTGGGACCCGTCACCTCCACCTGCCAGTAGGCGAGACCACGCAGACCAGCCGTAATGCTCGGCGTCTCCTCGCTCAGCATCGTCGTGTCAGAGACGAGGATCACGTCTGCTGCCAGCAGATCCTTGTGCTCACGGCAGAAAGGCGACAAACTCCCTGAGCCAATCTCCTCCTCGCCCTCGAAGATAAACTTCACATTGACCCCGACCAAGCCAAGCGCCTTAGCGGTCTCGAAACCTTTCAGCTGGATCATAATCTGCCCCTTGTCGTCATTAGCGCCACGAGCGTAGATGCGTCCATCGCGTATCTCAGGCTCGAAGGGCTTGCTCTCCCACAGCTCCAGAGGCTCCACGGGCATCACGTCATAGTGCCCGTAGACGAGGATTGTCTTCGTCGCCCCGGGCTGCTTATAGTGTCCGAAGACGATGGGGTTACCCTCCGAAGGCATCACCTCCGCCTCCTGCACGCCTAGTGAGAGCAGGTGGTCACGCAGATACTCGGCAGCACGCTGCATATCAGCCTTGTGCTCGCTCTGTGCGCTGATCGATGGGATACGCACGAGACCGTACAGGTCCTCGTGAAAGCGGCCCTCATGCTCCGCTATATACTCTTTGATATTTGCCATAGTAACGTTTTCTTGTTTTTCGATTGCTCCGTAAAGATACAAAAA
>CAMPUN010000195.1 GCA_946997275.1 uncultured Porphyromonas sp. | reverse complement strand
GGACCAGCCGCCATCATCGTACGACAAGGCAAGATAGCCTTCGTCGGGACCATGAAAGAAGCCGAGCAAGTAGACCACACCGACTGCGTCGCTTATGACGCTCAGGGCGGGTGCGTCCTGCCAGGCTTCGTCGATAGTCACACCCACCTCATCTTCGGTGGGTACCGTGAGGACGAGTTCCAGTGGCGACTAGCGGGCGATAGCTATATGAGCATCATGGAGCGTGGCGGGGGTATAGCCAACACGATGAAGGCGACCCGTAGCGCAACGGCTGAGGAGCTCACCCAGCGAGCCTCTGCACATCTAGACGCCATGCTATCCATGGGTGTCACCACCGTCGAGGCTAAGAGTGGCTACGGCATGGAGCTCGATACGGAGATCAAGCAGCTGGAGGTCATTCGGACGCTACAGAAGCAGCACCCGATAGACCTTTACCCCACCTTCATGGGAGCGCACGACACACCGCCCGAGTACAAAGGTCGTTCCACAGACTTCATCCACTACCTCTGTGACACAGTCATGCCAGTAGTCGTAGAGCGAGGCTTGGCAGAGTGTTGCGACATCTTCACAGAGCAAGGAGTCTTCGACCATGAGCAGACACGCATCCTCTTGACCCGTGCTAAGGAGCTAGGGCTCAAGGTCAAGATGCACGCTGACGAGATCGTCCCCTTCGGTGGCGCTGAGCTAGCAGCCGAGCTAGGATGTCTCTCTGCAGACCACTTACTACAGATATCTGACAAAGGTATCCAAGCCTTGGCTCAGAGCGACACCGTGGCTACCTGCCTTCCCTGTACAGCCTTCAGCCTTGGCGAAAAGTATGCGCCAGCACGTCGCATGATCGATGCTGGTTGCGCTGTAGCCGTTGCTTCCGACCTCAATCCTGGTAGCTGCTTCAGCTCCTCCATCCCACTCATGTTCGCTCTAGCGACCATCTATATGGGCATGACCGTCGAGGAGGCCGTCACAGCACTCACGCTCAATGGCGCAGCCGCCATCGGCCGTGCAGATCAGATAGGAAGCATCGAGGTCGGCAAGGCGGGAGACCTAGCGCTCCTACGCTTCCCCTCGTACAAGTTCCTCTCCTATCACTTTGGTGTCAACCTCGTACGAGCCACCATCAAGGCGGGTACCGTCTACGAAAACAAACTCGTGACCCCCACACCCAGCGTCTAGCCAGGCTAGTCGCTACCTAACTAATTAACTAACAAACAATCTCAATCATCCTATGAATAATAGTCTAACAGATTTGACTGTCAAGGGGCTTCTTGACGTCACCGCAGGCAAGGACCCGGTACCTGGAGGTGGTAGCATCTCAGCACTCAGTGGTTCCATCGCTGCAGCTCTCACCGAGATGGTCGCTGGCCTCACCATTGGCAAGAAGAAGTATGCCGAGGTCGAGGAGCAGATGAAGGAACTCGTCGAGCGTGTCCAGAAGATCCGTCAGCAGTTGATCCTCGATGTAGATCGTGACAGCGAAGCTTACAACGTTGTCTTTGCCGCTTTCCAAATGCCCAAAGAGACTGACGAAGAGAAGGCTGCACGCTCTGCGCAAATCCAAGAGGCCACCAAGATCGCGGCCAACGTACCCATGGAGGTCGCTCGTCGTGTCTACAGTCTGCTGAGCGACATCGAGGAGGTTGTCTCCAATGGTAACCAAAACGCCGTCACCGATGGCTGCGTCGCTATGATGTCCGCACGCAATGCGATCATCGGCGCACTCTTTAACGTCCGCATCAACCTGACCTCCATCAAGGACGAGCAGTTCGTCGCAGACATGACCGCCGAGGCTGACCGTCTCGAGCGTGAGGTGATCGAGCGTGAGGCTAAGGTCATAGAGTATACTAAGGAAGCTTGCAAATAAAGAAACATGTCAGCACGTAAATCATTCGCCATCGGTAGCGAGCAGCTCACCATCGAGCTATGCCGAGAGTATCTAGAGAACCACTTCGAGCTAACCCTCTCACCAGAGGCCGTCAAGCGTATCGAGCACTGCCGCAACTACCTAGACCGCAAGGTCGAGGAGGTCGACAAGCCCATCTACGGTGTCACTACAGGCTTCGGTTCACTCTGCAACCGCACCATCTCACCTGATCAGCTCACCAAGCTTCAGGAAAACATCGTCAAGAGCCACGCCTGTAGCTGTGGTGACGAGGTCGCAGCCCCCATCATTCGCCTCATGCTCCTCCTGAAGGCTCATGCCCTCCAGATCGGCAATAGTGGCGTACAGGTAGAGACCGTACAGCGCATCGTTGACATGCTCAATGCCGATGTCCTACCCGTCGTCTATGACCGCGGTTCGCTAGGTGCTTCAGGTGACTTAGCTCCTCTGGCCAACCTCTTCCTCCCGCTCATCGGTTACGGCGAGGTACGCTACAAGGGCGAGAAGCTCCCCTCCTGCGAGGTCCTCGGCAAGTTTGGCTGGGAGCCCATCAAGCTCAAGAGCAAAGAGGGTCTAGCCCTCCTCAACGGCACCCAGTTCATGAGCTCACACGGTGTCTATGCCCTCATACAGGCAGAGCGCCTCAAGCTAGCCGCCGACTGGTGCGCAGCACTCTCACTAGAGGCCTTCGCTGGACTAGATGCTCCCTACGATGATCGTCTGCATCAGATACGTCCACACCAGGGGCAAATACAAGTCGCAGCCCACATGCGTGAGCTACTCAAGGGCAGCGAGATGATTGCAAAGCCCAAGCCACAGGTACAGGACCCATACAGCTTCCGCTGTGTGCCACAAGTACACGGAGCTTCCCGTGACGCCATCGCTTACGTGCGCAGTGTCGTCGAGACTGAGATCAACTCCGTCACAGACAATCCCACCGTCTTCCCCGATGACGACATGGTCGTCTCAGGCGGTAACTTCCACGGTCAGCCACTAGCCATCGTCTACGACTTCCTCGCTATAGCACTCGCTGAGCTAGGCAATATCTCAGAGCGTCGTGTCGCTCAGCTCATCCTCGGACTACGCGACCTGCCTGAGTTCCTCGTTGCCAACCCCGGACTCAACAGTGGCTTCATGATCCCACAGTATGCCGCAGCCGCTATGGTCAGCCAAAACAAGATGTACTGCCACTCAGCAGCTAGCGATAGCATCGTCTCCAGCAATGGTCAAGAGGATCACGTCTCCATGGGAGCCAACGCAGCGACCAAGCTTATGCCACTCATCGCCAATCTCTATCGTCTCTTCGGCATCGAGCTACTCAATGCCGCTCAGGCCATCGAGTTCCGTCGTCCTATGAAGACCTCGGAGCGCCTTGAGGGCTTCCTCGCAAGCTTCCGCAAGGTCTGCCCTCGCGTCGAGGATGACGTCGTCATGTACGAGCAGATGAACAAGGCTGAGGAGCTCATCAAGACCTTCCCCTTTGAGTAAGCACTCGTTATAAGGTAGTGTAGGGGCATCGCCCCCTCATACTACACCCCAACCGTGAGCGTGTTGACTAAGTACAGTCAGCACGCTCATTTTGTGTATGACATGCCCGTCATACCGAAAGTAGGTCAGAAAACTTTCGTTTCCCGACCTACTCGATTTACCATAGGCTGAAGGCACCTGTGACCTGCCCGCAAGCCAACCCTTCACAGCTTGAGGAAAGTCAGAATGAGACTGTTGCAAAAATCAACAGTCTCCACGGAAGAAAACGAAACTCTCCACGGAGGCATCAAAAAAATCTTCGGAACTTCGATTTCATTCTTCCGAA
>CAMPUN010000194.1 GCA_946997275.1 uncultured Porphyromonas sp. | reverse complement strand
GTGGAGGTGGTGGAGGAACTACTGCATCGGATCAATCCGGACATAGCGGTGGAGACGCATGCCGCCTATCTCTCGGGAGACAACATCCCCACGCTCCTCTCGGCGCATCACTACGACTACATCCTAGACTGCATCGACACGCTCACGCCTAAGTGCGAACTCATCCTCACCGCGCATCAGCTAGGTATCCCAATTATCAGCGCTATGGGCGCAGGAGCTAAGCTAGATCCGCAGCGAGTCTCGGTAGCGCCGATGAGCAAGACGCATATCTGCGCCTTGGCTCGCTTCGTCCGCAAGCGGCTTCACCAGCTAGAGGCACCACGATCCGTCTTTGCCACACCATGTGTCTACAGTAGTGAGCCTTCGCATGAGGAGGCTATACGTGCTCTCCCTCACGGTGATCAGAACAAGCGCAGCATCGTCGGGACAATCTCCTACATGCCTCAGCTCTTTGGCCTTAACATGGCAGCCTACGTACTACAAGACCTCTCTACTCCTCAGTAAAAACGACTAAGCTTATGCCCACGCCTCTCGTCACTCTAGACTCTATCTGCAAGTCCTTTGGCTCTCTGCAAATACTCAAAGAGATAACTCTCTCGATACATCAAAGTGAGATAACCTCTATCGTCGGGCCTAGCGGTGCGGGTAAGACGACGCTCCTGCAGATCATCGGCACGCTACTCAAGCCGGACAAGGGGCAACTGCTCATCAACGGGGTCAATCCTTTTACCCTCTCGGCTCAGAAGCAGGCACACTTTCGCAATAGTCAGATAGGCTTCGTCTTTCAGTTTCACCAGTTGCTACCTGAGTTCACGGCAGTAGAGAATGTTGCCATCCCCGCTATGATCGCTGGCATGAGCAAGCGCCAAGCACTCAGCGAAGCGGAGCAGATACTGACCCAGCTCGGACTAGCCGATCGTCTGAAGCATCGTCCGGCACAACTCTCGGGAGGTGAGAAGCAACGCACAGCTGTGGCGCGTGCACTGATCAATCGCCCCACGCTCATCCTAGCCGACGAACCTTCTGGGAGCCTTGACACACAGCGCAAGGAGGAGCTCATCGAGCTATTCTTCGAGCTACGAGACCAGCTCGGACAGACCTTCCTAATCGTGACGCACGACGAAGACTTTGCGCAGCGAGCCGACCGCACCATCTCACTCCAAGATGGACGCATCATAGCCGACACCGCTACCCCGGAAGAGTTATGAGTAGCTTCAAGAGAGGACGCATAGAGACTTGGGTACTGATAGCCGTCAGCCTCATCATACTCTCGGCCATCGGCAAGGTGCTTTGGGACAATAATTACAATGCGCAGCCACTTGCATCACTGGCGGGGCAAACGATGAATGAGCAAGTGGGCGCTCTCCCCTCAGACTCCGCACAAAGGCGAGCTGGCGGGACCTACGCACCGCCTATACAGCCTAATAAGTCCTACAAAGAAGGGAGCAACGCCTCGCAAGGTGTCGAGCTGTCGGCCGATTACGTGGGAGCGCCTGACCGCCCGCAGTACACTTCGCAACCGAAGCTCCGAGAGGGACAGCGCATAGACCTTAATAGGGCTGATACATTGGCACTCCAACAAGTTCCCGGCATCGGGCCCAGCTTTGCCAGACGTATCGCTAAGTATCGTGACCAACTAGGCGGTTACTACACCGTGCTACAGCTACAAGAGATCTTCGGCATGGAGCCAGATAGGTACCAGCGTATCAAGCCCTTCTTCTATATCGGGGTGAAGAACTACAGCACCGCCTTCCAGTCCCTACGTAGTGACAGCATCCCCGCTCATCCCTACCTTAATTACCGCCAGCAAATGGCTCTCGCGCGGAGCATTCGTAAGAACGGGGCCATAGATTCGTGGCACCGCATCATGAGTCTTGAGGAGTTCAATCGGGATGACAGCGTCCGCCTCTCCCACTACTTTCACTTCGAGTGAGTGCGTAGCCTACCAGCCCGCCTGCCCTTTCATCACGCCCATCAGCTCTCCAGCGAAAGCGAAGAGGAAGAGGATGTAGACGCAAAGGAATGCGGTCAAATATCCGATTGTCGAGGCGCAAAGACGACTCTGAGGCTCCGAGGGATGCACGTTGTAGAGCTTGACACGTAGCCAGCGGTAGAGCAGATAGACTAAGTATCCCAGCAGTAGTCCTAGACAGGCACCTGGCACCACGTCCGTGATGAAGTGAACGCCTAGATAGATGCGACTATAAGCAGTCGTCAAGGCTAGCGCAAAGACTACAACCGTGTACCAGCGATTGCGAAAAGCCAGTGAGGTAAACATCGCCAACGCCATAAAGTTGGTCGCATGTCCTGATATGAAGCCATACCCCCACGCTTTGTATCCATAGACCGACTGCACTAAGTCTGCCGTCAGGGGATGGTAAGAGGGTCGTAACCGCTCGAAGTAAGGCTTGATCAAGCCACTAGAGAGCTGGTCGGCCACCGTGATCAGGAGCGCCAGCATAAGCACGAGGAGGATAGACTCACGGAGAGGCTTCTTGGCAAAAAGGAAGACAACCAGTCCGAAAGCAACAGCAATCCACGGCCAGCGTGAAGAGATGAGGTACATAAAGGCATCCCAGTAAGGGGTGTGGGCAGCGTTGAGCGTGAGAAAGAGCGAGCGCTCCCAGAGAGCTAATTGTTCGACCATATCTTCGTTACGTTGACTTCCGAGTGTGATAGTTATTGATTGATAGCGACAGGCTCTACATTGGCTTTAGGCAGCCACCCCTCTGTCCCATCAGGTAGCACGACATGCAGATAGGAGCCCCCCTCGGCTGTAGATGAGATGCGCAGCTCGGCACCATCGTACAGTTCCGTCACAGGCTCAGCCACTGCGGGGTCATCCTCTAGAGCATATAGCGGAGCCTTGACACTGCACACGATCGCTACGTCCGTCTGCCTATCATAGTGACGACGATGTAGGATCATCAGTAAGGTACAGCCCCACAAGAGTAGCAGAATAAGCATTGCATAGAAAGATGTGCGTCGCACCCTCCTTGAGCGTCCCAAGAAGAAGGCCAAGCAAGTGACTACAGCCCCCACAAAAAGGGCAATGGATATAACCAGCCAACCATTCATAGGGAGTGCATAAGCACAGGTATCTGCCCAGCGCCGTACGATCGGGTACTCCATGGCAGGCATATTCATCCTCGCCTCCTCGGCTAGGCGCAGATTGTGTCGTGCTTCCTTATAGTCTGGCGTCAGCAGTAGCGCCTTGCGATAGCTCACGATAGCCCATCCCCGCTGCTCCATCTGGCTATAAGCGACACCTGCACGGTAGTAGCAAAGGCTCTGCAGGCTTGCTCTCCCAGAGCACTCCTCAGCGGCACGATCGTACATCTTCGCAGCTTGCTCATAGCGTCCCGCCTTGTAGAGCGTGTCCGCCTCTACAAAGGTCTGCGGTAGTTGCTCCGTATCCGAGAGGTCTGCACGACCACAAGAGCATAAGAGGAGACACCCCATAAGAAGCGTCACCAAGACACTGCACACGCACTTACCGCCTCTATCTAGTATCATCATATATTTAACTCACTTTCCCTACATCGGCTCAGGACAGGCTCTCCTGATACAAAAAAAGAGCGGCAACTCGTACCGCTCTATCAATCATTTACTCATTTGGAGCGGAAGACGGGGCTCAAACCCGCGACCCTCAGCTTGGAAGGCTGATGCTCTATCAACTGAGCTACTTCCGCAT
>CAMPUN010000193.1 GCA_946997275.1 uncultured Porphyromonas sp. | reverse complement strand
ATGATTATTCCTGTATGATTACTCTTTAAGTATATAGATGTCATCGAGCATACGTCCTCGGTCGTTGTAGTCGAGGCCGTGGCCGACGATGAAACTGTTGTGGATCTCCATACCCACATAGTCGGCATGGATAGGACACTGGAGCGCCTCGGGCTTGAGTAGCATAGTGACTATGCGCACCTCGGCAGCGCCGTCGGCGAGAAACTTCTCCTTGAGCTTCATCATCGTAAAGCCCGTGTCGATCAGATCCTCTATGACGATGACCAGACGACCCGCCAGAGGCGCTGTCACGGGCATCACCTCCTTGAGCTGGTAGGTACTCCCCATGCCAGAGTAGCTGGAGTAGCGTGCGAAGGCCACCTCAGCGGACGTATTGATCGCCTGCAGCAGTTCTGCGGCAAACATAAAGGAGCCGTTCATAATGCAGACAAAGAGCGGATCGCGTCCCTCCGTGTCGTGGCGTATCTGCTCCGCTAGTCGCCGTGTGGCAGCACGTAGCTGCTCGCCCTTGATGTATGGTACAAAGGTCTTGTCGTGTACTATAATCTCCTGGTCAGTCATAGTGAAAATAACAAGCTGGCGGTCTCGCATAGCGGAGGCCGCCTTCTTTTTTACTGTTGTGTGTAGCACAAAGGTACAAAAATAGGTGATGCCCCACCTCACCCCGATCCGATCCTCTAGCTTCTAACCTCTAATCTCTAACCTCTAATCTCTAAATTCTAAATCGATAGATAAAGTGTAGCATGGCGTAGCGCCCGAGAGTGTTGGACCAGGTGTCGCTGATCTCCGTAGCGGAGACCTGACGCGTGATGCTCTGCTGCTGGTTCAGGAGGTCGTACACCTTGATGCGTAGGGTCGCTGCTTGATCCTTGAGGAAGGAGTACGAGAGCCCCGCGCTCCATAGTACGGAGGCTACATTGTACGGCTCTTGGTACCCTACCCCCTGCGTGTAGAGCGCCTCACTCTCCACCTTGAAGCCCAGTGGGAGCGTCACCGACGCGTCGCCTCCAGCGTTCCAGTCGTAAGTGTGTGGCGAGGTGGCGATCGGTAAGCTTTGGCTACCGTAGTGGTACCTGACACCACCCTTAGCGCGTAGGTAGAGCCAGCTGTTTGAATAAGCCAGGGAGAGATTCGGTGAGAACGTCCATGAGTGCGCTCCATTGGTCACCCCGTTGATGCGCCCTAGGCGGTAGTTGTAGGCAGAGCCGAGCGTGACCGCCAGCGATAGCGACTTGGTAAAGAAAGGTGTGGTAAAGGAGCCGTTGCCATGAAGCATATATTCACCTCCATCGGCATTGATGTAGGAGATCCGCCTGCGCTGCGTCTTGGCATCAACCGTCTGATCGCTGATCACAGCGTGGTGGGTGTAAGCGCCAAAGAGACGTAGGTTGATCGCTTGGCTGGTGCTGGGGAGGAACGTGCGAAACTCCCCAAACAGCTGATGCTGGTAGCTGGGGCGTAGGTCCGGATTACCTATGATCGACTCCCGCAGATTGGTCGCATCGGGGATCGTGTACATCTGCCCTGCAGAAGGCATCTCCGAGCGTCCCCAATAGCCTAGACGAAGCATCGTCTGCTTATTAGGCGTGTAGCGAAAGCTTAGCGAGGGAGCCCATATCGTCTCGCGACGCACGTGAGGCTTTTCGCTCATTAGTTGCGACTGCTCCGTACTCATCCAGGTAGGGCGGAGACGTAGTCCCACAGTCAGGTCGATCAGTTTGTTGGCCACCTTGAGATCCACTCCTCCGCTCAGAGAGTTCAGACGAGTACTCATGCTCGTCTCCTTAGTTGCGTCTGCCATCTTGTAGTCCCGCTCGCTGCTACGTATGCGGTCGCTCCACTCCAGCTGTGCCTGTAGCGAGAGCAGCTCCGTGAGAGGCTCTACATAGCCCGTGCGTATGCGGTAGCTAAAGGTCTGACTGCGATCCTCCATGAGCACCTGCTGAGACTGATCCCCCTCGACCGAGTGAAGCGTCGAGTGGCTCTCGGTGCTGGCGTTGTCACCGAGGAAGCCTCCGTTGAGCTGTAGGCTGAGGGTTCGCCCCTCATCGTTGAGCTTATGCCCTAGGAGGAACATGTTAAATAGGCGCAGCCCACCATACTCTCGTAGGTTCTCCTGACTACCTCGATGCAGCTCGCTCTCCGCACTATCTGTGGTGCGGTAGTCGCGCTGCTCCTGCGCCATGCCCCAGCTGTAGTGTACCGCAGGACGGTAGATCAGCTCCGTGCGGTCTGTCGCTTGCCACTTGATATAAGCGTCTCCCCCTATGTTGTGCCCACGGCTGAGCGACTCGGTCGTTTCATTGGTAAAGGTGCTGGGGCTGTCGGGTAGGAGATTTTCCGTCTCTGTACGTGCGGAGAGATCGTTCTGGCTATATCCATAGCGCGCATTCGCATTGACCTCCAGCCGATCGCTAGGCGTGTAGGTCTCATTGGCAGCAATCTGCGCAGAGGTGGTGATGCCTTGTGGAGTGAAGCCTCCGCCACGTCTGCCTCCACGGCCCCATCCTCTAAAACCACCATCTAGATCCAGGTCAGAGAGCCCCTGCCCGTTGGTATTGTTACTACCAGCTATGAGCGTCGTCTGGTGCTGCTGGGAGAAGTAGTTGAGCATCCCGCTGAGCTCATAGCGCTGGCCCAAGCCATAGCCCGCCAAGGCGTGTCCAAAAGTACCTTGTCGCATGTCGGGCCGCGTACGTATATTCAGGACCGTCTCCTCCTCATCATCGTCAAAGCCTGTGAGGCGCGCCTCATCGCTCTGCTGGCTAAGCACCTCTAGCTGATGCACCATAGAAGCGGGCAGGTTGCGCATAGCCACCTTCGAGTCTCCGCTAAAGAACTCCTTGCCGTCGAGCATGATCTTCGCCACCTGCTGTCCGCCGATGGTAATCTTTCCATTCTCATCGATCTCCGCTCCTGGGAGTCGCTTGACCAGCTCCTCGAGCATGGCGCCTTGGGGCACCTTGTAGGCGTCAGCATTGAAGGCGATCGTATCCCCTCGCACCGTCATATCGGTCGCCTTGCCCTGTATGACCACCTCCTGTAGCAGGTGCGCATCCTCCTGGAGATGTATGACCCCGAGGTTGAGCCCCGCAGTGATTGTCAGGTCGTCTTGGTAGCTCTGGTAGCCTATGTAGGAGACCTCTAGAGAGAGCTGCCCTAGAGGCACTTGAGCTATAGAAAAGCGCCCCCGGCTATCGCTCGTACCCCCCGCCACGAGCTGTCGCTCGCCAGAGGGCGTGTGCCGATAGAGCGCTACGTTGGCCCCGACGAGAGGTGTCTCGGCGCTGTCCCGCACGGCACCTCGAAGGGTCGTCACCACTTGGGCGGGCAGTGTAAAGGATAAGGCATGCAGTATGAGGAGTAGGCAAAGACTCCGTAAAGGTATCTGTCGCATAGTGTGTCTTGTGTGTTTGTGTCTTCGTATTAGACGCTCTCAGCTTTCAAAAGATTAAAGAGAGCGCCTCTGCTCGGGGAGATGACCATGAGACTAGATGACTTTATCTACTGCACGATCAAGGAAATCGAAAGATTCCTCGGTAGGGATTTTCGAACCTCCACGGAGGAACGAAAAAATTCTTCGGAAGTTTGATTTGCTTCTTCCGAAGTTTCATCTCATTCTTCCGAACTTTTATTTCGCCCCTCCGTGGGAAATTTTCGTTTGCTCCCTGGAGATTCCCGATTTCCTCGGGAGA
>CAMPUN010000192.1 GCA_946997275.1 uncultured Porphyromonas sp. | reverse complement strand
CGTCTTGTTCCCCCAGTCGTTCGGAGCGTTGCTCCTCCGACTGGGGGCTATGATTCGTCGGACCTCCTGCGGAGGTCCTTTTGCGCGTCACTATACGTGTAGCAAATGTAGGGACGCACGATCTGTGCGTCCGTTGTGTAAAAGGTTACGCTATCAATCTGTATCGACAATAAGCGGTTGTTTTAACGGGAACGGACGCCCTCCGACTCAACACTATCCGTGCGTCCCTACAGCGGTTACACGTCTCGCTTTAACGGGGACGGACGCTCGACCGCTAGACACTCTCGTGCGTCCCTACAACGGGTTACACGTCTCGTTGTTCGGGGACGAAGGTCCTCCCGCTAGACACTCCCGCTCGTCCATACAAAGGGCTACTCGTAAGCTTGGAGGAATTTAAGCTCCACAGAGGAATTTCTCAATTGCTCGCTAGAAAATGAGAATCCTCCACGGAGGGGCGAAATAAAAGTTCGGAAGAATGAAATGAAACTTCGGAAGAATGAAATCAAAGTTCCGAGGAGTTTTTCAACGCTTCCCTGGGAAATGAAAAGTCCCCAGCGAAGAGATTCGAAATTCCTCGCTGGAGACCAAAATCAGCTACGTAATGAATAACCCGTACTAGGGACGCAACTCGTCAAAACCGTTACTCCAGATTTGCAGGATCTGGAATTTCACCCGTCGGGCAATGGTCTAGTGTGAAATGAGTACATTTGCAACGACCGTTTTATAAGAAAGATTGCCCCCGCTGAATGAGTATCCCTGACAAAGATAACAAGTATCTGAGCCCTCCGTCAGATGCGCGCCCTATGGTAGACGAGGCGCTATACCAAGAGCTACAGCCCTATGTGGACTCTGCCAAGGCTTTGGCGCGTCTTACCTACAAGTCACTATACATCATCGACTACAACAAGCTGAACTTCCTCTATGTCTCAGGCAATCCGCTCTTCTTATGTGGTGAGTCTGTCGATGAGGTTATGAGCGAGGGGTATCAGTTTTACTATCGTCACGTTCCTGATGAGGATCTAGCGTTCCTCCATTTTGTCAATCAAGCAGGCTTTGACTTCTTCAAGGAGATAACGGTCTCGGAGCGCACGGAGTACACCATATCCTACAACTTTCGGATTCTCCCAGCCGAGTCCAAAGAACCAATCTTGATCAATCATCAGCTCACGCCACTCAAGCTAGACGCGTCAGGCAACATTTGGCTGTCGCTCTGTCTCGTCTCACTAGCCCACTCGCGAGAGCTGGGAGAGGCTTACATCTCTGCGGTCAACTCTAGTAAGCGATGGCGGCTCTCCTCAAAGAGTGGTCGGTGGAAGCAGATGGAAGACCTCTCGCTCAGCGAACAAGAGAAAGCGGTGATCAGTCTAGCTCACCAAGGCTTGTCCGTGGGAGAGATAGCGCAGATCATCCACCGCTCAGAAGACTCTGTCAAGGCATACCGCAAAGCGCTCTTTCAGAAGCTTGGTGTGAGCAATATATCCGAGGCTATCGCCGTAGCCACCAGCCGCAAGCTAGTCTGATGGAGAGACGTAGAAACGCACACTTCGGGGTCTAGCGATATGGTGTCCGTTACGTGTAGCCCTTTGTAGGGACGCACGGGAGTGTCTAGCGGGAGGGCGTCCGTTGTGTCAAAGCGAGACGTTTAGCCCTTTGTTGATACAACTGAACATCGTAACCTTTAACGGAAACGGACGCACAGATCGTGCGTCCCTACAACAGTTACTCGTCTCGCTTTAACGGGGACGGACGCACAGATCGTGCGTCCCTACATTTCGCTACACGTCTTGCTTTAACGGGGACGGACGTATAGCTCACAGATTTCCTAACAATCAAGAGAGAGGGGATGAAGCAAACACTTTAGACTGACTAGCGGTCATAGCGTGAAGCCTATCTGCAATCTTCTGCCAAGAGTAAGTTTCCTCTAGCATCACAATAGCCTCCTCGTGATCAATGTCATCAAAGTATGTGATCCCCTTTAATGGACGAAAGAGGCTTGCGCTTGGGAACATCTGAGCATAAAAGCCAAGCATCTCTTGGAAAGAGTAGCGAGTGGAAAGGTAGGCTATGTCTATAAAATCTTTGAGTCTAGAGCCATTATCGGCTATAGCTGCTAGCTTCATCGCTATAATGTCGGGCTGACTATACAAGCGCATGCCATCCTCCTCTAGAGGCTTCTGTAAGAGGGGATAAGGATGTGTGATACAGTCTACCTTCACACCGCTGATGCGACCTTTGAGCGTGTTTTGCTCACTATAGTCGCCTTGAAACCCAAACGCCGTAACAAGAAAATGCTCTAAGCGTGCTGTATCAAAGGGGTAAGGAGTAAAGAGATCTAAGTCGACACTTTTACGATGCCCCAAGTAAAGAGCGAGAGCTGTACCTCCTGCTAAATGAAACTTAGAGAGTTCGGGGCTAGACTGCACCTGCTTTAAGAGTTCTAGAGTTCGCGTCTCAACTGTTGTCGTCTGTAGCATAATAGCTCTTCCTTGTTTAGCTTGAAAAAGGTACAGACGAAGGCGATGTCTTTTCTGGAAAGATGACGCACTGACTTTATAATCTCTCGAAAATTCTCAATGCCTCCATAGCGGCTGATGCCTCCCCTGTAATCTTCTGGTCGCCCTCGCTCGATAATGCGCTCTACAACTATGCACTTTGACTTATCCCAATCAAAGTGGGTCAAGTCATACTCCCAAAGCAGGCTGGCAGAGATCGTTGGATCATCGGCATGGGGTATGTATTGCTCAATAGGATAAAGCATAGCTTAGGAACTCGTTACTACATAGCAAATATACTAAATTCTCCGCAGAGAGGGATGAGATATCAGTTTCAACGAAACGGATGAGCCTGACAACGGGAGCGGGGGACCGGGTGCGTGGCTAAGCGTTACTGCGGAGGGAGTCGCGGAGCTTCTGCTGGTACATGCGTAGCACGGTGGCGTCGGTGATCTCTGTGCGGATGGCTTCCGTGAGGGTGGGCTCGCCTATGAGCGTCATCTCGGCAAGGAGCCACGCTATAGCCATCTGGACGTAGTAAGCCTCGTCGTGTTGCAACGGGGCGATATGGTCTAGTGCTGCTCTAGGGGTGGCTAGGTCGTGACGTATGAGGTCCAGCCACACAACGATGGTGAGCCGACGTGCGTAGGGATTGGCGTCGTGAGCATGCTCAGCTATCGAGCGGAGGAGTATCTGGCGCTCTGTCTCTCCCCTACTCGCCCAGCCTGCGAGGAGTTCCTTGTAGTAGTCAGGCACCGCCCAGCCATCGCAGAGGGGATAGAGGAGCGGTAGCCCCTCATTAGGAGTAGCTAAGCGAGCGATGACGCCTCCGAAGATGATTTTGTACTCATACCATGCGAGGGCTCTCTCGTGAAGTAGCTCGATGGCTTCGTCCAGGGTAAGCAAGCGACTGAGCTGCTTTACGGCTTGTCGGAGCCACTTCATACGAATGCCGAGGACGCTCTCGGGTCGTGAGGAGACTTTGGTGCGTAGTGCCATAAAGTCGGCATAGGCTGGCTCCCGACGCTGCTCCAGCTGTGCGAGCAGTGCGGAGGCTTCTTCAAGAGGAGACTGTTGCATAAAGGCGAATCGCTGTGTTGCTTTCGGGACTCAGCTTTGGTCACATACGGAAGTATGCTCCCTTCAGATCTCACCCTCAGCGCCTTGCGCTTCATCCTTTCTGCAAAGTCTAGACAATCTTGCA
>CAMPUN010000191.1 GCA_946997275.1 uncultured Porphyromonas sp. | reverse complement strand
TGCTCTAACCAACTGAGCTAAGGAAGCGTTCCAAATGTGAGTGCAAAGGTAATACTTTTCTCCAATACCTGCAAATAGTCGCCACACCAACTTTTGCAAATATCACCGCAAAGCCGACCAACGATCTAACGTATAATCACTTACGAGCAAAGCCCTATCGCTTCTTTAGGCTAAGGCGACGATCCGATGAGACGACTTCTCGGTAGAGATTGGAGAAGGGCTGCGATTGCCCCAGCTTTTTAAGTAGGTCTATAAACGATATACGGCATTTTTCGTATCTTAGCCCCCAAATTAGTTCGTCTGAATATGGAAATATGGATTATTGTGGCGACTGCCCGCGACAGAGCTATAGGTCGTGATGGCACGATGCCGTGGCGTCTGAGAGATGATTTGCGCCGATTTAAGGCGACGACCACGGGGCACGCGGTCATCATGGGGCGACACACGTGGGACTCCATAGGCGTTCGCCCACTGCCCAATCGCTACAACATAGTGGTCTCTCGCACCCTGCCCGAGGGCGAAGCTGAGACGCACTATGTCGCCTCCACGCTAGAGCAGGCACTACAGCATTGCCAGCAGGCGGGCTACGATCGGGTCTACATCATGGGTGGCGGAGTGCTCTACAAGAGTGGCCTACCCTACGCTACGCACCTTAATCTAACAATGGTTGACACGGTCGTGCCTGATGCCGACACGCATTTTCCAGAGATTGACCTGTCGGAGTGGTCCAAGCTCGAGGAGGCTCACTATCCAGCTGACGAGCGCAATGACTACCCTGTGACACAGACGCTATACAAACGAATCGAAACGGCTAAACGCTATGAATAAACCTTCGATACCTAAGGGGACACGAGACTTTGGCGCTGAGGAGATGCGCCGACGCAACTATATATTTGAGACGATACGCTCCGTCTTCGCGCTCTATGGTTTTGAGCAGATTGAGACGCCCGCCATGGAGCAACTCACCACGCTCACGGGTAAGTACGGTGTAGAGGGAGATCGGCTACTCTTTAAGATCCTGAACTCGGGAGACTATAAGGCGGGGATTGATGCGGAGACCTTTACGGAGGAGTCGCCGGGAGCGCTGGCAGCTCGCCTCTGTGATCGAGGTCTGCGCTACGATCTGACCGTGCCCTTCGCCCGTTATGTGGTGATGCACCGCAACGAACTCACCTTCCCCTTCAAGCGCTACCAGATGCAACCCGTATGGCGTGCCGACAGACCGCAGAAGGGACGCTATCGTGAGTTTTACCAGTGCGATGCCGACGTCATCGGTACCGACTCGCTGATGCCTGAGGTGGACTTTGTCTATATGATCGACGAGGTCTTCCGTCGGCTCAAACTCCGCACGACGCTCCTGCTCAACAACCGCAAGATACTAGCGGGCATCGCTGAGGTGATCAAGGCGCCAGACCGCTTGGCTCAGTTGACCATCTGCATGGACAAACTGGACAAAACCTCCGTGGAAGCGGTCTTAGCGGATCTCGTCGAGAGTGGCTTTGACCCAGACTCGCTAGAGCCCGTTCGCCAGGTACTGACGCTGGAGGGAAGCAATCAAGACAAGGTGGCTGTGCTCAAGCAACTGCTCGCTGACTCCGAGATAGGACTCAAGGGGCTGGAGGAGCTGGAGTACGTCCTCGACCATGTCGACACGAGCGACCTGATGACCGAGCTAACCTTCTCACCTTCGCTGGCTCGTGGACTAGACTACTACACAGGCGCTATCCTAGAGGTCAAGTCGCTCGATGCACCGATGGGCTCTATCTCAGGAGGTGGACGCTACGACAACCTGACCGGTATCTTCGGACTAGAGGGTGTCTCAGGCGTTGGCATCTCCTTTGGCGCCGAGCGCATCTACGACATCATGCTGTCGCTGGGTATGTTTGACTCGGCCATGGAGCCCGAAGAGCGGATTATGATAGTGAACTTTGGCGAGGAGGAGCTTCAGAAGCTACTGCCCATAGCGCATCAGCTACGCCGTGCAGGGCTCGCCACGGAGGTCTATCCCTCAGCGGACAAAATGAAGAAACAACTCTCCTATGCCAATAGCCGGGGCTGTCGCCACGTCATCATCGCAGGTAGCCAAGAGCTTAACGAGGGCAAGGTCTCTATCAAGGACATGCTCATCGGCACGCAACAGGAGTGTCCGCTCGATGAGATCGTGTCCCGCCTGAAAGAGTCGCTCTCCGCCAGTCATTAGATCGCTCATCTCGTGAAGAATTGCTACCTTTGCAGGAGTATTTCTCATCTAAAGATCAAAGACTGAATATTCCCCTTATGCCACAAGACGAAGTAAGCTATGCGCTAGGACTAAGCATCGGACAGAACTTCAAAGCGTCCGGAATCAAGGCTATTACCTCCGAAGACTTTATCGAAGGTCTCCAGGACGCTCTCGCTGAGCGTGAGCCTAAGCTGACCAACGAGCGAGCTCGTGAGGTGATCAACCAACTGTTCATGCGCCTACAGCAAGAGGAGTCAGAGCTCAACGCAGCTGCTGGCAAGGAGTACCAAGAGATCATGCGCCACAAGAGTGGTGTCGTGACGCTCCCCAGTGGACTACAATACGAGATCATCAAGGAGGGCAAGGGCGCTAAGCCTAAAGCTACTGACAAAGTACGCGTACACTACCACGGCACGCTCATCAATGGAGTTGTCTTCGACAGTTCCGTCGAGCGTGGCGAGCCCGCCGAGTTTCCCCTCAATGCGGTCATCCCAGGCTGGACGGAGATCCTACAGCTGATGCCCGTGGGCAGTAAGTGGCGCGTCGTGATCCCCTCTGAGCTAGCCTACGGGAGCCGTGGCGCTGGCGACGTGATCCGACCCAATATGACGCTCATCTTCGAGATCGAGCTACTAGACATCGTATAGACACACTAAAGACTTATGACACATCGCATCTTAACCGTTGCGCTGACGCTACTGGTGAGCGTAGGCGCACTTACAGCAGCTGAGCCTCCACGTCTCATCTCCTCGGCTGATACAGCAGCCTATGCGCTAGGTATCGCTAACGGAGTAGGCTTTGCGCAAAACCTAACCCAAATGCCTGGAGATCCTATCAATAAGGAGTTGCTCCTAGCTGGCTTTACGGCAGCTTTTCTAGAGCAGCCCACGGTCATGACCAATGAGGAGGCGCAAGCTTTTCTCTCTACCTACTTCCAGCAGCTGGAAGCGCGGATGGCGCAGGAGACAAAGGAGAAGAACGAAGCTTTCCTCAAGAGCAACGGCGAGCGCCCCGAGGTCAAGACGACCCAGAGCGGACTACAGTATGAGATCATCAAGGAGGGCAAGGGTCCCCGTCCTACGGTCGAGGACACAGTCCGTGTACACTACACGGGTACGCTCATCGACGGCACTAAGTTCGACAGCTCCGTAGATCGTGGCGAGCCTACCAAGTTTGGACTCCTGCAAGTAATCCCCGGCTGGACCGAGGGTCTATGCTTGCTCCCTGAGGGCAGCAAGGCTAAGCTCTACATCCCCGCACGTCTTGCGTACGGTGAGCGTGGAGCAGGCGGTATGATCCCGCCTTATGCTACGCTGATCTTCGAGATCGAGCTACTAGAGGTGATCAAGGGCGAGCCTATTCCCCTAGCTACTCCAACGGACAAATAGAAATAGTCCGCACGATACATCGCAAACAAATATCCTAAATACAACTTACAATGAAGAAATCAATTCTCTCACTCCTCGCAGTGGTCGCAA
>CAMPUN010000190.1 GCA_946997275.1 uncultured Porphyromonas sp. | reverse complement strand
GCTTTGTCTTGAGAGCCTCCTGCACGTTGGCGATGACAAACATCTGGGCAGCGCCCTCAAAGTCAGCCTTAATGGTATAGTCACCTGAAGGTGTCTCAATAGCTGGCTTAGCAACCTTGACAGTCTGAGTGTTGGGGTCAAGGAAGACGCACCAAACGCTGGCGGGGTCGACCACCTTCTCAAACGCTTCGGCAGGAACGCTGCGCAACGCATCGTTGTCGAGCTTGAAGGTGAGCTGACCTGCACCAGCTTGTTGCTGAGCATCCAGGGCTAGCTTGCTCTCCTTAGAGCAACTCCCCATAGTGAGTAGTAGGAGTACCATCGTAAGGGTGGTACTCGCTACGCGATATATCTTATTCATACTTATTCTTCTGCAATGTTGTAGTATAACTTGTCTCGCACCTGTTACTTCGTACTTTGCTCTAATGGAGACTGTTGCAAAAGTCAACAGTCTCCTAATGGTGAAACATCTCATCAGAGCAAGAGAGCGCTAACAGAGAGAGAGACCGTAAGGTGGGCGGAGCGCTCTAGCGCTCCGCCTACGGTTGAGGGTATTATAAGTTCCGGAAGGGACGCGCCGTGCAATAATGCCCCCGATGGACGCCGTCGGTGACGTACGCGACCGAGCTAGAGAAGGTCATGCAGTAGACTTCGGTATTGGAGCTCGGCATGGAAGACCAGTAGTACCCATCGTCACCACGATCTTTGCCAAAGCTCGTCGAGCCCCCACCCTGGAAGTAATCGATGCCTGTTGCAGGCAGGTAAATCGTCTTGACGTACTGAGCCACCTTAGGATTAGCAAAGAAATTTTTGTCGAGCTGCTCTATAGTCAAGTTCGCCTTGACAGGTACAGACTCAATCTTGAGCACCTTCTGACCAGCGATAGGACCATCTGCCCAAGAGTAGCGCCAAGCGGAGCGATAGGTGTCGTTGTCCTTATAGCGGATCATATAGGTAGCAGACTCGGCTTTAACCGCCTTGTAATCCTGCAGGCAAGTCATTGTCCCTGACTGACCCGGAATCTGGACAGTTAGAGAGACATCCTTCTTAGCTTCGTCTCTGTAGAATACGACACAGACCTTACTGATGTTCTTAGAATTGTCAGACCCTAGGATAGCTACCCACTCGTAGCGAGTAGGTACGTAATAGCCAGCAGGACAAAAAAGATACTGCGTAGGCTGACCCCATTGGAAGTAACCTGTGTAGCCGGCTTCGTTGGTATGGCTCGTGGTAAACTTCTTACCCGTGATATCGATGTTGTACTCAGCGACAGCATTGAGGAGGTTCTTACCTTGGGTGTTGACCGTAGGATCTGCCGTTACTGTACCTTGTGCTGCTAGATCCTCATCGCTGTAGTTGGCGAGGTCGGCAGTGGCTTCGTTCCAGTCGATCACCTTGATGGTTACCTTCCATGCGGTGGTAGGATCGTCGGGTTTGATTGGCTTATCATCGTCGCCTGCTGGCTTGATAAGGATACGGTAGCAGTAGTTGCGCTGTACATCGAGTGCCTGTCCGTCAGCAACGTTCTTGAGGTCTACTTTGATGTCTTTAATCGCTTTACTGCCGTAGTTACCTTTGATGATAAAGGAGGTTGCTTTTGCTGCTCCGCCCTTGTTGGTGTTCTGGTAACTGTAGATCTTGTGGAGTAGCTGCTTACCACCATCCACATCATAGTCAGTAGCTGTTGTGGCTAGCGTGCCAGTCTCATTTACATTGAGTAGCGTAGAGGAGAGGACACGGTTGGCAACCGTGACCGTCGTCAGCGTAAGCCCAGGCACCTCGTTGATCACGTCAAAGCGAGCTGCTAGACGCTTCAGCTTGATAGCTTCTGCGACCTTATGTGGAGCCCCGCCAACGGTGGGTAGCATCACATTAATCAGCTCTGAGGTCATAAGGAAGTTGTCGGGAGCCTTGGTCTTGTCCCCAAGAGCGTTCTCGACCACGAGCTTCTGCACATCGGCTAGCGTGCTTGCTGTCGTGAGTCCCTCGAGCTTTGTCTTGAGAGCCTCCTGCACGTTGGCGATGACAAACATCTGGGCAGCGCCATCAAACCCTGCCTTAATCATATACTCTCCCGAGAAAGCCTTAGTGGCTTGCCTAGCCTCCTTGACGGTTTGTGCACCTGCTCCTGTCGGGGTGACGAAGACGCACCAAACGCTGGCGGGATCAACCGCCTTCTCAAACGCTTCGGCAGGAACGCTACGCAACGCATCGTTGTCGAGCTTGAAGGTGAGCTGACCTGCACCAGCTTGTTGCTGAGCATCCAGGGCTAGCTTGCTCTCCTTAGAGCAACTCCCCATAGTGAGTAGTAGGAGTACCAGCGCAAGGGTGGCACTCGCTACGCGATATATCTTGTTCATATTATTCTTTGGAGTTATTGTTATGAGCACGCTTGCTCTTATTACTTCGCATCCTGACGTACTAAGATCTGATACTCGTAGTCTGGATTAGTGCCTGTGACAGTCACAAGACCATGACGTGCGGTCGTAGCCGCTGCGGAGACTTCAATCTTGACCTTGCCACTAGCATCAGCGTTTGCCGTAAGCCAGCTGGAGGCTGCATCTTCTGCTTTTGCCTTAAAGGTAGGAGCGGCCCCGAAGTTGTGCGATGTGGTAAAGTAAGCTGTGCCTGCGGTCTTAGGAGCGGTGAGCTCGTGCTTCTTAGCATCGTAAGTAAAGCCAGTAGAGGCTGCACTATCAAAAGATACTGTGATAGCATCCCAAGTAACAACCGTATTGACTGGACCATCCCAATCAGCCACTTCTAGTGAGAAGGTGAGGTTGTACTTAGTGTAGTCCGTACCTAGTACGATACGATAGATGGTGTTGCGGACGATGTCGATGCCCTTGTTCTTGGCTTTGTCAAAGAAGGGGATCTTGTACTCCTTCTCTACACCACGGAAGGTACCCTTGATCACTACATAGGTAGCCTCTTTAGCGGTTGTACCTGCTTGGTTGCCCTCGTAGAGGTAGAAGACCTTCTTATGCTCCATGCGTGTAGCGCTTGGGGTGAAGAGGAATGGCTGAACACCACCCACCTTCGTGCTACCAGTAGCTACGTTGGAAGTCTTATCATCGACTAGAAGGCTCTTTGAGTTGGCATTCTCCAGGGTAACTGAAGTGATGTTGAGCTGGTCGTTAGCAACATTGTTCTTGATGTCGATACGAGCTACGATACGCTCTAGAGGAAGTGTCACGTTTTGCTTGAAGAGCACAACATCCTTCTTGACACCGACCATTGGGATCTTGTCGCTAGTGCCTGCCTTACCGTCTCCGTTGACCACGAGGTTAGAAGACTCATTAGCTTTTTGCTCTCCCTTGGCGAGCAGAGTCGTGAGCTTGCTAACCTCATCACCCTTAGCGAGCGTTGGCGTGACATCCTCATTGGCGACACCATAGATGGTGACGAGACCCTGTGGGATCTTGGCATCATCAGAGGTGTAAGTATAGATCATAGCCGTAGGATCCTTAGGATCTGCCGTTAGACTGGGGCTAGTGATGGAGATAGGATCAAGTACGAGCTTGTCATTCTCAAAGATGTAGAGCGTTACCTTGTCGATCGTGTACTCTCTCTCATCCTGTGTCATACGTAGATTGTACTTGACAGGATCACCCGAAGGTACTGAGAAGCGGATGGTAAACGCACCAGACCCCTGATAGGTCTCAGCGAGCTGCTTCCCCTTAGGTGCTTTGTTGTCTGACTGACAACTGCTTGTTAAAGCTACTAGAGCTAGGACTCCAATGGT
>CAMPUN010000189.1 GCA_946997275.1 uncultured Porphyromonas sp. | reverse complement strand
ACGGGCGATCTAGCATGGATGGACGAAAGCGGGGTACTCTTCCTGCGAGGACGAGCCGACTCAATGATTCTGTCGGGTGGCGAAAACGCTTACCCGGAGGTGCTCCGCGAAGCTCTAGTAGCCCTTGATGCGGTGAAGGATGTGGCTGTGGTAGCCTATCCAGATCTAGAGTTTGGCGCACGGCTGGCAGCATTCGTTGTACTAAAGGAGGATTTTAACTCTATCTCTGAGGAGGATCTACGGCTTCTACTCTCAGCAAAGCTTCCTCGCTACCAAATGCCTGGAAGGATCATACGCTTAGCAGTGCTGCCACGACTGGAGAATGGTAAGGTGGCAGAGGGTACACTCAGAGAGATGATGGAGGTAACAGCACAAGCAGAGGAGCGCTATGAAGATCGTGCGTAATAGGTGGATCCCCTTTAGGGGCTTCTCAGCGATCAATCTCTTCGGGGTCATCTTCGTTCGCAAAGATCTCCCCGAGGAGTACCTGACGAATACGCGTTGGCTGGAGACCATCGTGCGTCACGAGCGCATCCACACCCGTCAGATGCTGGAGCTGCTGGTGCTTCCTTTTTATCTCCTATATATAATAGAGTGGCTGGTGCGTCTCGCTATCTGTCGCAATGCCGATCGAGCCTACCGCTCCATCTCCTTCGAGCAGGAGGCTTACGACCACCAGGATGACCATGAGTACCTCCAGCGGAGGAAGCCATACGCCTTCCTACGGTACTGGCGGTTCTAAATTCTTTTTTCGTACCTTTGCAACCGTCTAGCGAGAGGCATCGCCCAGATGGCGGAATTGGTAGACGCGTCGGTCTCAAACACCGATGGGGTTAAACCTGTGCCGGTTCGATCCCGGCTCTGGGCACAAAAGTTAAGAGCGAAGGCTAAGCGGTCAAGTCAACCACTTAGCCTTCGCTCTCTAATTTCTAACCTCTAATCTCTAACTTCTAAAGTCCAATCTCTAGCATTCTTCTTATATTTGCACCTAGCAAACGATAGACAACTCACATGCAGCGCAAAGATCCTAAGCCTCTAGGGGAAATCATATCCGACTGGCTCTCCGAGAGCCCAGAGGTAGACCAAGGGCTCCTCGAGCTCAAGGCGCTCCAATACCTGCGCACACGCTTCTACCCGCTCAGACGACAGATACGTGAGCTATCGATCTCAGACCATACACTGCGAATGCGCATCACCTCGGCTAGCCTGCGACAAGAGATACAGCTGACGCAGCATCAGCTCATAGAGCAGATCAATGCGCACCTACAGTACGACCTTATAGACGAAATCATAATCCGATGAAGCAGAGACTCGCTTACTTCTTTCACACTACCAGACGGACGATCCTGACTACGCTACTTTTGCTCCCGCTACTCCTCAGCAGTAGTTGTAGCAAGGTCGGAAAGGGGGTCTTTGGCTCTACCCCACTACTTGTAGACTATGTGGATGTGCATCAGGGGACGTGGGACGCTGAGCATAGTGAGGAGATATTTCCCATCGTGCAGCTTCCTCATAGTTTGTTGCGTATCATCCCGTTCAAGGAGAGCTTGCGGTCGGCTCGTATCAAGGGGCTACCGCTCTACACGCCAGACATAGATGGTCGCCCGCTCTTCTACCTAATCCCCACGAGTGCCCATGCTAATCAAGACCCTTCGGGGAGACTCAGCTTTGACTTTCAGGAGATTACCCCCTACAGCTACCACCTTTACCTTGATGAGCTACAGATCAATGTAGACTTTTCGCTTACCTCTATGAGTGGTCTCTATGATCTCTCCTCACGCGACTACAATGGTAGCGACGCGCATCAGCTCTCCTTATATATAGACCGCCGCGACTCGACCTCCTGGGAGCAAGTGGCCGATGATGCACTCACGGCTGAGGTCGCCTACGGGGGCACCACGCCGACTCGCATCTACCTATACTTGCAGCTCAACACGAATATAGAGCAGCTGACGAGTGCCATATCACCCAGCGACACGACCTATGAGTGCCTCACGCTACGACTACAGAAGCCCAATAAGCGAATCGTAGCCAAGTACGGCATATCACTCATCAGTTGCGAGCAAGCTAAGCGAAACTTAACTACACAGATCCAAAGCTTCGAATACTCCCCTCTGGTCAAGGCTGCCCGCAACGAATGGCAGAAGAGCCTGCGCAAAGTGGAAGTCTCTGGCGGTACAGAGGTGAACATGCGTAAGTTTTACACCGCTCTATACCGCTCGCACCTATGGCCCGTCAGCATCTCCGAGGATGGACAGTACTACTCACCTATCGATGACTCGGTACATAGCGACGAGGGGATCACTCAGTATAGCCAAGATGACCTAGCCTACACCCACGAGACCAACTACCCTCTGCTGATGCTCTATGAGCCGGACATGATGCATGAAGTTATCGTCTCGTATCTCCGAGCTATACGTGACTCTGGAGGACGGCTCCTAGAGACGCTCGACCTAGGGAGTGTGGTCTACACGGAGGAGTCGCCACTGCTCTTCCTTCTCACGGATGCACTCGCCAAGGGGCTCCTCGACGAGGATATCAGACAAGCCTTTGAAGTGCTCCGCACCGCTATCGATGCCGACCCTGAGCGACGCTCTGGTTACAAGCTCTGGTGCCTTTCACAGCTAGCCAATAGTCTCGGTTACACAGCTCTTGCTAGAGAGTACTCAGAGCTGAGCGACACCTATATACCCGTAGCTGGCAGGCTCTCGGCACAGCAAGTCGCCTCCATCCTAGAGCATCCGAGTGACTCGGCTCCTATACTACTACCCGAGGGACAGATCAATATTGATAGCCTCTTCAGCAGTTCGCTGCACTCGCTCAATGTTGATCCAGATCTCTTCGCCTTCCTCTTTACCTACAACTTGATGGGTCGTCCACACGATGCGCAGAAGTTTGTCCGTCACACCATCGACTACTTCTTTGGAGTCGGTTCCTTCGGCTATCCAGGGCCTGACGACTACGGCTCTCTGAGCGCATCGCTGGTCTTCGCCATGATGGGCTTATACCCTGTGGCGCCAGGCATCAACGGCTACTCGATCGTCGCACCTTCCTTCAACGAGATCAACGTTGATATGGGAGGCGGGCGCCATCTGACGATCAAAGCGCAGGGAGCTTCCCAAGTCAATAAGTATATCTCAGACCTTACCATCGGAGGGCGCCCCCACACCGTTTATTGGGTCAAGCACAGCCAGATAGCGGGCGGTGGTACCATCTCAATGTTCCTCTCCGACGCGGACAATTGACAACTTGAACCTTCAACCCCTTGCATATCTAGTAGAAATGTTGTAAGTTAGTGGCGGAATAAGGAAACTCATACAAATCATTAAGTACATACAGTTATGGCAAAGGAAACAATCTCATTCAACGAACTGCGTCGCATCAAGGATAGCCTACCCGATGGCTCCATGCACAAGATCGCAGAGCAACTAGGTCTCCGCGTAGACACCGTAAGAAACTACTTCGGAGGTGCTAACTACGAAGATGGACGTGGTGCTGGAGTGCACATCGAGGCAGGTCCCGACGGTGGCATCGTAGTCATCGATGACAATACCATCCTCAACCAGGCACGAGGCATCATTGGCGAGGAGCCTGTCCTCTAAAGAAAAAGCTTGTAGCAGTCAGTGGCTTACCAGTCACTGACTGCTCTTCTACCACCCTAACACAAGGTTGTCGTCACCTAGCGACACGCCACACGCTTACATTAACCATTATCACTACATCTATGCCACAAGACAAAGACCAGTCCAAGCTGGTGACTG
>CAMPUN010000188.1 GCA_946997275.1 uncultured Porphyromonas sp. | reverse complement strand
TTAAGTTATCAACAGTTAAGCGTCTATGTCTAGATTATTCTGTAGCTTTGACGCGTTATTTATGACTGATATGTATCATGGGTAGAATCATCTCTCTTGCTAATCAGAAGGGTGGAGTCGGCAAAACGACCACTACGATCAACCTCGCAGCCTCCTTGGCTGTACTCGACAAGAAGGTGCTCGTAGTCGATGCCGATCCGCAGGCAAACGCTTCGTCGGGACTGGGAGTCAACTCCACGACCCTCAGCGAGACTATCTACGAGTGCCTCATAGGTGGACTACCGCTCGACAAGGTGGTGCGCCCCACGCACGTGGACAATCTCTTCATACTCCCCTCTCACATTGACCTAGTCGGAGCGGAGATAGAGATGCTCCAGCTCAAGGATCGCGAGACCGTCATGAGAGAGATGCTCCGCCCTGTCGTGGATCAGTATGACTACATCCTCATCGACTGCTCGCCCTCACTCGGCATCATCACGGTCAATGCTTTGGTCGCTAGCCATGCGGTGATCATTCCCGTGCAGTGCGAGTACTTTGCACTGGAGGGGATCTCTAAGCTCCTCAACACGATACGTATCATCAAGAGCCGCCTCAACCCGACGCTGGAGATCGAGGGCTTTCTCCTCACCATGTACGACAGCCGTCTGCGACTGGCTAATCAGGTGTACGAGGAGGTCAAGGAGCACTTCGGGCAGCTTGTCTTCGACACGGTCATACAGCGCAATGTTAAGTTGAGCGAGGCACCTAGTCACGGCTTGCCCGCACTTCTCTACGATGCGGACAGCAAGGGGGCGATCAACCACCTCCAGCTGGCCGAGGAACTGATTCGTCGCACGGCTCAGCGCGCTGCGCTATAACTACACCCTACCCTACGTTCATCATGACAAACAAGAAGAAAGAGAACAAAGTAATCGGCAGAGGACTAGACGCTCTACTCGGCGATGTGAGCAACTCCTCTAGCATTAGCGAGATAGCCATCGACAAGATCGAGCCTAATCCTGACCAACCTCGCAGACACTTTGACCCAGAGAGTCTCGAGGAGCTGGCCGCCTCCATACGTGCCCTCGGCATTGTGCAGCCTATCACGGTGCGGGAGCTGACCGACGGACGGCATCTCATCATATCAGGTGAGCGTCGCTGGAGAGCCTCTAAGTTGGCTAAGCTAACTTCCATCCCAGCATACATCGTCAAGGCAAACGATGAGCAGGTGGTCGAAATGGCGCTGATCGAAAACATACAGCGCGAAGACCTCAACGCTATCGAGATAGCACTCACCTACAAGCGTCTCCTAGAGCACTCCGAGGGAACGCAAGAGGAGCTTGCCAAGAAGGTAGGCAAGACCCGCTCCTCTATTAGCAACTACCTACGTCTCCTCCGTTTGCCTGCAGAGGTTCAGCTGGGCCTGACGGAGAAGAAGATCGACATGGGTCACGCTCGTGCCATACTGAGCTTGACCGATCCAGCACAGCAGCTGAAGCTTTACCAGACCACCCTCACGGAGCATCTGAGCGTGCGACAGGTAGAGGCTTTGGCCAATGAGATGCGAGAGCCGACCGAAGAGACAACAAAAGCGAGCAAGAAGAGACAGACGCTCTCCACGCTCGCTTCCAGTGGCAATGACTACGCTCCTCTAGCTAAGCAGCTGAGTAGCTTCTTCGGGACGAAGGTCTCTCTGCGTTGTAAGGAGAGTGGCAAGGGGAGCATCACGATCCCCTTCAACTCTGAGGAGCAGCTCATAGAGATCTGCTCAATCCTGGAGGGCGGAGCTAACCATTAGTCAACTACTTAAAGAGATGTCCCGCACCGCCCTGACCCGCTCCCTACTCATCCTCGTGATGAGCTGCGCTATAGCTTGCTACAGCGGGATGGCTCTCCATGCGATTGCGCCTGTAGTGCCACAAGACACGACTGCGCTGGTGACCGACACGCTGGGCACCTCCCTGCCCGACACGTTGGGTACGAAGGAGCCGAGCGAACTCGTCACTACTCCACCGACGGCTACTTCAGACTTGGCCGATAAGGGCAAGGCTGAGAGCAAAGCTTTGCAAAGTACGACAGCGATGAAGGGGGACAAGCGCCCTGAAGGAGTGCCTTTTATCAAGAAGATGACTAGGTGGTTCACGCGCTACCCCAACTCCAACGTGGCGCTCCTCTGCGCCATCGTACCAGGCGGCGGACAGCTCTACAATCAGCGCTACTGGAAGATACCGATCGCGCTCTCGGCCATGACGGCAGGGCTCTATGCAGTCACGTGGAATCAGCGACTCTACAACGAGTACCACACGGCTTATGCTGACTTGCTGAGCGAAAACCCGCTCGACCACACCTCTTGGCAAGCCTTTATCCCGCCTGGAGCTGATCCTACCAAGTATGTCTCCGACGGCAACCTGCGCTCGCGTCTGGAGCGTGGCTCTAAGCAATACAAGGAGAGTAGAGACCTGAGCATCGTCCTCACCGTGGCGCTCTATCTCCTCTCAGCGCTTGACGCTTATGTAGATGCGGAGCTATACTACTTTAATGTGTCCCCACAGCTCACGGTAGATATGGGCGAAGGACTACGTGACAAGCCTTCAGGGCCTCGACCTCAAAGTGTGATGGTCGGCGCCTCGGTTCGCTTTTAGACAAAACCTCTTTATGAAGATCCCCTTTCTAAGACACACAAGTGTCAGAATCACGACCTATATAATACTCTTCTGTTGCCTGCCAGCACTGCTCGTGGCGACACCTCTATATACTGCTCTAGACAGTGTAGACACGGAGGGTGCCGTCGAGCTGGACGCTGTCACGGCTCGCAAGGAGCTACAGGAGAGCCTGCCGAAGAGTCTAGACACCGACCTAGGGCTGCTCATGGAGACTTGGCGTACGGGCTATGCGACACAGCAACGCTTTGAGGTGCCGTGTGGCTCTTACAAGGGTGAGAACATTCGCTCCCTAAGCGACTCCGTGCTGATCTCCCGACTGAAGGCGCTGCCTACCGTCATCCCGATCCCTTACAATGCTATGGTCAAGGAGGGCATTGCGACTTACATCACGGATCGTCCTCGACTGATACGTGTCATCCTAGCCCTCGGGGACTACTACTTTCCGATTATGGAGGAGATCTTTGACCGTCATGGGCTACCCGTCGAGCTCGTTTACCTTACCGTCGTCGAGTCTGCGCTCAACCCCTTTGCTGTTTCACCTGCTGGGGCCTCTGGACTTTGGCAACTGATGCTTCCCACGGGACGTAGCTTGGGATTGACTGTCAATAGCCTTATTGACGAGCGCTTTGACGTATACAAGAGTAGTGAAGCAGCTGCGCTCTATCTCAAGCAACTCTACGGGCTCTTTGACAATTGGCTCCTAGCTATCGCTGCCTACAACTGCGGCCCGGGCAATGTCACCAAAGCGATCCGACGCTCTGGTGGTAAGACCACCTTCTGGGGGGTCTATCCCTACCTGCCTCGTGAGACACGCAACTACATTCCCCTCTTTATCGGAGCCTACTACGCTTGCTACTATCACAACGAACACAACATCTGTCCCCAAGCGCAGTCAATGCCACTAGCGACTGACACTCTAGCCGTGCAAATACCGCTCACCTTTGCCCAGATCTCACAGAGCACCGGCATACCCACCCAACAGATCCGCACGCTCAACCCACAATACAAGCGAGGCGTCATCCCCGCCGCCGGATCGACGCCCTACACTATACGACTCCCTCTCAAAGGCATCACTCGTCTAGACGAGGCGCTCATCAACCTGCGTCGTGATCACAAGGAGG
>CAMPUN010000187.1 GCA_946997275.1 uncultured Porphyromonas sp. | reverse complement strand
ATTGACCGTCGTACGACCCGTACCCGTCGTCACGAAGCGAGCCACCTGTAGGTCTCGTATCCATGAGCCGAAGAGCGTAGCCGATACGAAGAAGCGATCCTGTAGCGTCAGGAGTCGTCCGCCCAGCTCTAGATTGTAAGCATGCTCCGGCTTGAAGGCTGCTAGGTTCGCATCGCCCGTCTGGACCTGTGGCTGCTGCTTGCCCTGCGACATAACCAGCGCCATCATCTCGCGCTGAGCCTGCTGCATGAGCACCTCCGTCATCATCTGCTCATTGTATCCACCCGTCTTGTAGCTCTTAGAGGCTGCGACAAAGAGGTAGCTACTAGCCGAGGGGCGATAGCTTAGCGAGAGCTTCGGTAGGATCTGGAAGAAGTCCTGATAGCCACCCTCACCCATCAGACGGCTAGTTATATCAAAGTGACGCTTCGCATTGGGGTTTTTCTTCGGCGCCACGTCTAGCCCTAGGCTAAAGTCGCTATCGAAGTCCATCGCCTGACGCTCCGCATCAAGGCGTACACCTAAGTTCAGGTCAAAGCCTGTCCAGCCAAACGGCTCGTGCAGATTGCTCTCGTGATAGAGCGCTACACCGTAGCTACGCTTGTCGAAAACGTTGTTGTTCAGGCGCTCCTTAGAGGCATCGACCGTCAGGAGTACAGGCACCTTGTCATTCTTGTTTGCCTTGTTCAGCCCAGGTTGTATCATCGCCATCAAGCCGTCGGGGCGTATCGCTACTGGCACCTCCATATGGTTCATCTGGTAGATACCATTCAGACCTACAGTCCAGTTGTAGGTCGTCTGCTCACGGTTGCGCAAGATAAGATCCGCTGTCACCGCATCTTGATGTTGCTTTTGGTTGATCGTAAAGATGTCCCGAGCCGTGTAGTCCTGATCCATCAGCATATTGTCTCTGAGCGCTTGATAGCTCGTGGTGAAGTCTAGACGTATCTCGTCCCAGCTCTTGTCATAAGCCAGGCGCGCCTCACCGATGGTGCGGTCGTAGGAGCCCGGAGCGTTGTAGTTGATCGGCATCGTCTCGCCACTCTTGGGGTTGATCATCGCATAGGGAAATGCTCCCTGATGTACCCCATCCCATACGCCAGCCAGGCGAAGTCTTTGCGTCGCATCGGGGCGCCACTCGAAGTGTAGGTTAGCGCCGTACGCCTCTTCCGCATCAGCAGGACGATTGTCGAAAGCATTCGTATAGAACCCATTATTCCTATTATAGTACCCACCGAGGGCCAGACCCACTTTGGAGTTAAAGGCGTGTGCTAGTCGCGCCGCTCCCTCGATGATCCCATGATTGCCGGCTCTAGCCGTTACATCCAGTGCGGGATTGTCAATAGGCGAACGAGAGGTCAGCAGGATCGTTCCCGCCATAGCGTTGCGACCATAGATGTTACTGTGCGCTCCGCTCATCACCTCAATAGACTCGATGCCGAGGAGGTAGCGATTGATTGACTGGTTGAGCACAGGAACCCCATCGATAAAGAAAGCGGTGGACTGCCCGCCACTACGCGTCCCGATACCACGCATATAGATCGGCGAGGTGAGACGTGAGCCGTAGTCTGGCATGTAGAGATTAGGCACGACACCCGTCAAGTCTGAGAGATGCTTGATGTCATACTCTCGTAGCATGGTCGGAGTCACCAGGCTCATAGCACCAGGCGTGCTCATCAGCAGACCCGCCTGCCGTAGTAGCGGACGGCTCGTGATCACCCGCACCTCGTCCAGCTCGTAGCTCATTACCGAGTCCGTGACCACGGGTGTCTTGTCAATAGCCCCGTAGAGTGGCAAGAAGAGCAGACTCGCCAAGGGGGCAAAAAGTAATTTTCTTAGCTTCATCATGTATTGAAAATGGATTACTGGGCGCAAATGTAAGTAAACGAGATAGAAAAAGCGGCCGATTAGTACGTGTCTGTGCTAAGCCTGCAAATCGTTTGATATTTGTCGCCAAGTTGGTCTGAAAACGTATCTTTCGGAGCGCTTCCAAGACGTCCGATCACTCCGACTCCTCCGAGGAAAAGAAAAACTCCTCCGAAGAATCAAATGAAACTTCGGAGGAGTCAAATAAAACTTCGGAAGAATGAACTGAAACTTCGGAAGAATGAAATCATAAGTCCGAAGAATTTCCCATTTCCTCCGTGGAAAACAAAAAACTCCTCCCGAGGAAGTCAGAGCAATCAGAATTATCGGTGGTAATCGTGCCTCTGTTAAACCCATGACGAGTAACAGTCCGACGTGTAGCGACTTGCGGTCTTGAGGAGATTTCGGGGAGGGCGCTTCTTTCGGGGTCATTTTGTATCTTTGCGAGAGCTAGGGTTATATCACTAGCCGTTTTCATCATGAGCTACACCAAACATCCTAATAAATATATCGGAGCGCACGTGAGCGCTGCGGGTGGCGTGGAGGAGGCGCCACTGCGTGCTGGCGAGCTAGGCGCACGTGCCTTCGCGTTCTTCCTCAAGAATCAGCGCCAGTGGCAGGCTAAGCCTTATACCAAGGAGCAGATCGACGCTTTCATCGCAAACTGTGACCAGGTGGGCATCCGACGGGAGCATATCCTGCCCCATGCGAGCTACCTATATAACATAGGTAATGCGGACGCTACCAAGCGCCTGCGTAGTCGCCAAGCTATGATCGACGAGATGCACCGCTGCGAGCAACTGGGGCTGAGCTTGCTCAACTTTCACCCTGGGAGCTACCTCAAGGAGATCTCCGAGGAGCAGTGCATGGAGTACATTGCGGCTGAGATGAATGCCGTCTTGGCTGAGTCGGAGGGTGTCAAGCTGGTGCTGGAGAATGTGGCGGGTCAAGGAACCAACGTGGGCTATACCTTCGAGCAGCTCGCTTACATCATCTCGCACGTTGACGACGCTAGCCGTGTGGGCGTCTGTATCGACACGGCACACACGCTGGCGGCTGGCTATGAGATACGTACAGCCGATGGCTACACGGCTATGTGGCAAGCCTTCGACGATATCGTCGGTTACGACAAGCTCTGCGCGATCCATCTGAATGACAGCAAGAAGGACTTGGGCACGCGTGTGGATCGGCATGAGTCTATCGGCAAGGGCTTTATGGGTACGGAGCTATTCAAAATGCTGATGGACGATCCGCACCTAGACAATATCCCGATCGTCCTAGAGACGCCTGTGCCTGAGCTCTGGGCTGAGGAGATCGCTTACCTCTATGCGCTCTAATACTATATGCTAACGAAGATCTACGCTGATACGCCTGACTACGCTGTAGTGCGTGAGGTGGTCCAATGCCTGGAGAGTGGGGGAGTGATCATCTATCCTACGGGTGTAGGCTATGCGCTCGGTTGCTCGGCACTGAAGAAGCGTGCCGTGGAGCAGGTATGCCAGATCAAAGGGGTGGACAGCAAGCGCCACACGTTGGCGATTATGTGCCAAGACCTTGGTGAGGTGGCGCAGTATGCTAAGCTGGGGGATGAGACTTTTGCCTTGATGAAGTCGGGCGAGTACGAGCCGGCTACCTATATATTGCCTCCGACGACGACGTTGCCGGCGCCCTTCCGTCAGCGAAAGGAGGTGGGCGTGCAGCTCTGCAAGCACCCTGTGACGCGGATCATACTGGAGGAGCTAGAGGCTCCGCTCCTGACGGGCTCACTGCCTGACCTGCCTGAGGAGTATGACACGAACTACCTGACTGATCCAGAGCTCATCGAGGAGTACTACGGACATCAGGTGGATCTTATCATCGATGGTGGTGTGGCTTCAGGCGGTCATAGCGCGATCATCGAC
>CAMPUN010000186.1 GCA_946997275.1 uncultured Porphyromonas sp. | reverse complement strand
GAAGTGCTCTCGGAAGCTCGCCTCGTAGGCCTTGATGAGATTGTCTGGATACATAAGTGCTATCTCCTGTTGTGTTAAGCGTGTGGCGCAAAGTTACGAAATCAAGCCCTAACATCACCGAAGTCAAAAGCCTCCCTCGCTCCCGCAAGCTAGGGTGCCCGATGAGTCGCTTGGCGGGATCTAGGGCTTGTGTCTACAGGATAAAATGAATATATTTGCGGGAGAGACCTTTAGTTAGCGCCTCGACTAAACAAGATTCACTTTCAACACAACATTTTATGAGAAACTCTTTTTACCCTATCTTTCTGCTCTGTTGGCTTCTCTCTCTTATGAGCGTAGATGCCCAAAGTCAGAATAAGATAACCCTACAAACCACAGCTTCTATCGGCAGTAGCATCGAGCTAAAGATAGTTGCTGACAACAACGCCTACGAAGTCGCTGGAGCTGAAAGCACCTCTTATGCGGGGAGCGATAGGACTAGCTACAAGGTGACCAGTCAGACGATAACTATCACGGGTGATGTGAAGCGACTAGACTGTAACAACAACCCTATTGTAAGTCTTGACGCCTCTCACTGTACTACACTCACATCGCTAAATGCGGGCAAATGTCAGCTCAAAAGTGTGAGCCTCGCTACTCCCTCTAAGCTGAGCATGCTCTCACTAAACGATAACTCTCTTGAGTCCTTCAAGCTAGAGAGCTGCCCTGAGCTGAAAAGTCTCTATATCCAAAACAACAAGCTCACATCTCTAGTGATAACTGGAGCCTCTACAAAGCTGAGTACGCTGATGACCTATGGGAATGCGCTCAAAGGAAGTGCCATGAGAGAGTTCTTAGAGTCGCTGCCCGATAGGACTAGTACTTACTCTGCAAGCCTGTACGGCATCGACACGAAGCTAGCCTCTGAGGACAACAGCATTACCAAAGAGGATGTCGCATTTGCAGCAGCAAAAGTCTGGGAGATATGGGACATAAATGGGGGAAACTACATAAAGTACGAGGGATCCGATCCTGAAGATGACATTGCCACCATCACCCTAGAGACTGAGCTCCCTATAGGAGAGAAGATCGAGCTAGTCATCCTGTCGACAAATAAGGAGCCGATTCAAATAGAAGGTGCTACTGGAGACTATGAGTCTGGGGAGCCAGGTCAATACGTTATCAACGCTTCTACAATCACCTTCAAGGGACGGATAGAAGAGTTCAACTGTCGCATAAACAGCAAAATCAAGTCTCTAACCTTCCTTCAGGCGAAGCATCTGAAGAGAATCACTTGCCAAGAGAATCTACTGGAGTCGTTAGACTTGCAGGGATGTGAGGCTCTTGAAGAGCTCTTTGTGGCAAAAAATAGACTCCGTGAGATATCTCTACGCAAGGGCAATGTGCTAAAGAGTATCTCATGTGACGAAAACAAGCTCCAATCTTTAGACCTTAGTGGACAAGGGAGCTTGACATCAGCCATTGTGGGAGGGAACCCCTTGACCCAGATTGACTTGTCTGGCTGTCGCTCTCTACGAGAGCTAGTCGCCAGCAATTGCCAGCTCACCAGTCTAAACCTCCAAGACTGTCCTGTATTATATCGCCTGATCGTCTACTGTAATAGGATCAAGTCTGCAGGGATGGAAGAGCTTGTTACTTCTCTGAACGAAACGCCTTTGACCGATCGAGATAAAGTGTTTTATGCGCTTGACAAGAAGAGACCTGAGGAGGCCAACTCTATCACCAAAAAGCTCGTACAGCAAGCTGTCTCAAAAGGGTGGAAAGTCTTTGACTACAACTACTTCAACCCTCAGCCTTACGAAGGTGACGAGGAGGATTGTATTGAGATCAACGCCTACGCATCAGATACCCAAAAGATCACTGTCGAAGCCACTGGAGAGAACATTCACTTTGAGGGAGCTAAGGTTGTCCTACAGGAAGGTTCTCGCTACACGATACAGCCCAGCGCTCCTTCCATCAAGATCTTAGGAAGTCTTAAGACGCTAAAAGTAAAAGAGTCCGGTCTTAAGGAGGTATCGCTACGAGCTAGAGACCTTGAGATCCTTGATTTATCACACAATCAGCTTACTCGGATAAATATCCAAGAGCTACCAGATATCAGGACGATGCGCCTTCACAACAATGAGCTCTCGGAGTTGGCACTACCTGGACTAGCTCACCTTCAGACGCTCTCAATCTACGGAAACAAGCTTACAGACAAGACGATCCAAGGGATCTTCACTCAATTAAACGACAGGAAGGAGCAAGCTAGAGGAGAGGTCTATGCCATAGATACCAAGGACCCAAATGAAAGTAACGTAGTCACCACCTTAACAGTAAAGATAGCTACCGACAAGAACTGGGCTGTCTACGACTACAAGGCAGGTAGTAGTGAGGTATACCCAGGGAGCCAACCTAATCTTGGCGACGGACGTATATCCTGTACGACGACCCTACCGATAGGTAGCAAGATCAAAGTCGAGCTAGCTGTCGAGGGCGCACTAGAGATCGAAGGTCTAAGTGGAGAGCTTTCCGATGCTGGAGTAGGCACCTACGAAGTCACGAGCCCCTCCATCACATTTAAGGGAGATCTCAAGAAGCTCTATTTGCAAAGTGCAGAGATTACCACCTTTACTCATAGTCACTGCACAATGCTTGAAGAGCTCTCTCTAGTAAAGAACAAGCTCACAGAGATCAGCCTTGACGGGCTTCCTGCTCTACGGTATCTATCTCTATACGATAATGCTTTAGCAAGACTAGACCTCTCTACTGCAACTAGTCTAGAGGATGCTTATGCCTTTGGCAATAACCTCTCCGAGATCAAGTTGGGGGCTAATAAGAACCTAAAGAAGCTCTGGCTAAACGACAACAAGATTAAGACCTTTGAGGCTATAGACTTACCCGCTCTAAAGGAGTGTTCTATCGAAAACAACAGTCTAGTATCTGCCAAAGTGTCTCGTTGTCCTCAGCTGGAGCAGCTACGCCTCGCTCGCAATGCTATCAAGGATCTTCGCATTGAGGAGGTCCCCGCGCTAAGACAGTGCTACCTACACTCTAACGAGCTCAGCTTTGCAACGACAAAAGAGCTCGCGGAGACGTTGCCTACACTAGACTCAGACGGAGGAATTATCACAGTTATCAACAATAGAGATGCCCAAGAAAAGAACCAAGTAGGACAGCCCGCAGTCTCTACTCTAACGAGTAAGAACTGGAGAGTCTATGACTACTCCGATGGAAATCTAGAGCCCTACATTGGGACCTCCTCCGAAAGAGTAGTAAAGGCACAACTCAGCATAGCTTGGGTATCAGACAGTGAGCTCATGCTCCAGATGCCTGAGGAGCTGATTGGATCTACGTTGTATCTCTACAGCGTCTCAGGGGAGTGCATTCAAGTAGAGCCTATCACATCCTCCCAGCAGAGACTGTTATTGCCACAAGGAGTGGACGCCCTTCTGATACTCAAAGTCGGAGTGTATACTATCCCCTTAATTCGATAGTACTCTGACTTCTGACTCTTTATAGCGAGCTCGCTCGTCATAAAGATGCCATAACAGCATACGATAGCCTAAGGTCGTTAGTTCCTTAGGCTATCGTATTCATCTTTATATAGTAGGGATGCACTTCTCGTGAGGGTGGCGGTGTCTGCGGTGTCTTATTATTTAGTACCTTTGCAGTCGCAAGTAGGGACTAGTCGCCGTGGAGCGGTAGTTCCATCGGGATGTAGCACAGTTGGTAGCGCGCCACGTTCGGGACGTGGAGGTCGGAAGTTCGAGTCTTCTCATCCCGACTCA
>CAMPUN010000185.1 GCA_946997275.1 uncultured Porphyromonas sp. | reverse complement strand
CAGAGCAAGGTGTCGGTCACGACAGATCAGCCTGCCTCCAGTAAGAAGGTCTCCTCTACGTCTCAAGCTGCCAGCAGTCAACAGCCGACAGCTAATAGCCAACAGTCCGAGCGCCACATTTGGTGGATGAATGCCTGGAGCTGGCTACGCAAGTTGCTCGACTTTCGCGAAGATAAGGCGGGCGACGTGGCGACCATTGAGTCGCTCAAGGGGGATGTGGAGTTTCGCGGTACCAAGCTCTGGATCCTCATCTGCGCTATCCTCGTAGCCTCGATAGGTCTGAATGTCAATTCGACGGCGGTGATCATCGGTGCGATGCTTATCTCCCCACTGATGGGTCCAATCATCGGCTTCGGACTAGGCTTCGGCATTGCCGACCTAGACTTGGTGCGCAAGTCGCTGCGCAACCTCGCGCTGACGACACTCTTTAGCATCACGACCGCCACGATCTACTTCCTCTTGACCCCTCTTGACCAGCCTGGTAGTGAGCTACTGGGCCGTACGGAGCCGTCGATCTACGACGTCTTGATCGCTTTCTTCGGTGGTGCTGCGGGACTGATCGCGGGTAGTAGCAAGAGCAAGGGACAGGTGCTCCCAGGCGTGGCCATCGCTACGGCGCTCATGCCTCCGCTCTGTACGGCAGGCTTTGGCATAGCCACAGGCAACTGGGCTTTCTTCTTCGGTGCCATCTACCTTTACATCATTAACTCGGTCTTTATCGCCTTTGCCACCTTTGTGATGGTGCGCATCATGCGCTTCCCCATGAAAACGGTTGCCTCGGGGGATATACGCAAGCGGAGCTATCGCTGGATCACCATCATAGCGGTCTGCACGCTCATACCGAGCATTTACCTGAGCGTCCGCATTGTGCGTGACTCCTATCAGGAGGAGCGTGCCAAGCAGTTTGTCGCGGACCACTTTGTCTCATCAGATCATCAGGTGATCCGCCAGTCGCTGGTACGTGGCGAGGGCGGGCAGGCGCCTTACATCGATGTGGTGCTGATCGGCAAGCCGCTCTCGGCTCAGACGATCGACAGCATCGCAGCCTTGCTCCCTAGCTACGGCTTGTCAAGCCTTGAGCTACAGGTACACCAAGGCTTTGACAACGAGACTCCTACGGACTACGAGCAGCTAGGCGGTGTCCTGCTGCGTGACCTCTACGAGCGCTCCGAGCGCACCGCCTCTGAGCAGCGTGCCGAGATCGACTCACTGCGTCGTACGCTCCTGCGCTACGACTACTACAAGTCGCTGACGCACGACGTGAGCGATGAGGCGCGTGCCGTCTTTACCGACATAAGTCAGGTGCGGCTGATGCCCTCGATGGAGTTTATCCAGGGGCAAGACTCAGTCCTCCATATCCTCGTGACGACCCCGTCGCACCGCATCTCGCCCGCAGAGCGAAACAAGCTCGAGCAGTGGCTACAGAAGCGTACCAAAGCGGATGCGCTTCAACTGATCCTAACGAACTAACCAAGCAGAATAGAATACTAACTTTAAATAGATAAGCGTCTTATGAATAAACTACAGACCTTGCTCCTGACCCTCTGTGCACTCCTCGTGTGCAGTGCCACAGCACGTGCCGACAAGGGCATGTGGGTACTCAGTGAGCTGAATGAGCAAAACGAAGCTCGCATGCGTGAGCTAGGCTTTAACCTACCCCTAGACCAGCTCTACAGTCTAGACAAACCGTCCATAGCACGTGGCGTGGTCATCTTCGGAGGTGGCTGCACGGGCATCACGGTCTCTAATCAGGGACTACTCTTTACGAACCACCACTGCGGTTACGATGCGATCCAGAGCCAGAGTACCGTGGAGCATGACTACCTACGTGACGGCTTCGCCTCACAGTCTATGCGTGAGGAGCTACCGATCCCCGGTCTCTCTGTCAAGTACCTCCGTGCGCAGATCGACGTGACGGCTCGCATCGAGCAGGCTGTCGCTGGTATCACCGACGAGGCTCTGCGCCAGGAGACAATCGACAAGGTCTCTGAGGAGATCGTCAAGGAGTACACGAAGTCTCCCTTTGACGCTGTGGAGGTAACCCCATTCTACGCTGGTAATAAGTACTATGTCGTTATCTACGACGAGTTCAAGGATGTTCGTCTCGTGATGACTCCACCGAGTAGCGTTGGTAAGTTTGGCGGTGATACGGACAACTGGATGTGGCCTCGCCACACGGGCGACTTTAGCGTCTTCCGCGTCTATGCTGATGCTAACAATAAGCCTGCTGAGTACTCAGCTAGCAACAAGCCTTACCGTCCTGTCTACTACACAAAGGTTTCTCTAAAGGGTTACCAGGAGCAGGACTACGCAATGACCATTGGCTTCCCAGGCTCTACCGATCGCTACCTCACCTCTTACGGTGTGATCGATCGCATCGAGAATGAGAACGCTCCCCGCATCGAGGCGCGTGGCGTCAAGCAGGAGATCTGGAAGCGTGCTATGGACGCTGACCAAGCGACCCGCATCAAGTACGCTAGCAAGTATGCTCAGAGCTCTAACTACTGGAAGAACTCAATCGGTATGAACCGTGGTCTCGAGAAGCTCCACGTCGTAGACCGTAAGCGTGCCGAGGAGGAGGCTTTCACTAAGTGGGTTGCTCAGACGGGCAAGCCTTACGGCAATATTCTGCCCGACCTAGAGCGTGCTTACAAGGAGATCGCTCCCTACAATCGTCAGCTCAACTATATCATTGAGACGATGCTGAGCGGTAGCGAGATCGTATGGCTCGGCTATCAGGCTATGTCTGCTGCTAAGTCTGGTGACAAGAAAGAGCTGGAGGTACTATACAAGGATTACCTGCCCAACCTAGATCGTGAGGTCCTCCCTGCTATGCTCTCCCTGCTACGCACGAAGCTTCCTGCGGACAATCTACCTTTCATCTATCAGATCATCGATGAGCGCTTTGGCGGTGACTACAAGGCTTATGCTGAGGAGCTTTTTGCCAATAGTGTCGTACCTTACGAGGATAAGATGATGGCCGTACTGGCTATGGATCAGAACAAGATGAAGGAGACGCTTGCCAACGACCCTGTACAGGAGCTCGTACAGAGCGTCCTGATGTACTACTCGACGCTGATCGATAAGTATATGGAGTACAACCACGCTATCGAGAAGGGTAAGCGTGAGCTCTTTGCCGCTATGAGTGAGTTCCAGCCTAAGGCTCTTCGTCCATCAGACGCTAACTTCACGATGCGTATGAGCTACGGTCGTATCCTTGGCTACGAGCCAGGAGATGGTGCGTGGTACTACTACTTCACGACGGAGCGTGGTGTCTTCCAGAAGCAGAACCCCAACAGCACAGAGTTCGCCGTACAGCCTGAGATCCTCAAGCTACTGAGCGATCCTGCCAACTTCGCACCTTACGGTGTGGGCAATCACCTCTTCACCTGCTTCCTCTCGGACAACGACATCACGGGTGGTAACTCAGGTAGCCCTGTCTTCGACAAGAACGGTAACCTCATCGGTCTGGCTTTCGATGGCAACTGGGAGGCTATGAGTGGTGACATCGAGTTTGAGCCTGACCTACAGCGCACGATCTCGGTAGATATCCGCTACGTCCTCTTCATGATCGACAAGTGGGCTAAGTGCCCCCGCCTGATCCAAGAGCTGACCTTCGCGTAAGCGAGGTCGGAAGGAATCGGAGCTATCGGAGCTATCGGAGCCATCGGAACCATCGGAGCGATCAGAGCCATAGGACGTCTCTAAGCTCTACGACTAGTATCAGTTTCGATAGCTTCGATAGCTCCGATGGTTCTGATAGCTCCGATGGCTCCGATCTAATCTCTAATTTCTAACCTCTAATCTCTAACTTCCTATCCCTCCTATGCGCATAGACATTATCACCGTACTGCCTGAGATGATCGAGCCGTTTGTCTCG
>CAMPUN010000184.1 GCA_946997275.1 uncultured Porphyromonas sp. | reverse complement strand
GTGTCCCCGGTTCGATTCCTGGTGGCACCACTCTGATACGATTTTGAGACCTCGCGATGATTCATTGCGAGGTCTTTTTTTACCCGTTTTCATCAACAGGGTTTCCACTGGATGAGACTTACTCCATAAGACAGACGAGCCGTCTAGTTGTCTCTCTGTGAAGACTTTCTAGTGAAGCTCGCCTCAACGATCACACCGCCACGGAGGAAATATCAAATTCCTTCGTGGCTCTTTTTTATTCTCCACGGAGGCGCGAAGTAATTCCTCGGACTTATGACTTGACTCTTCCGAAGTTTCACTTCATTCTTCCGAAGTTTCATTTGACTCTTCCGAAGAAATAATCTTTTCCCTCGGAGCTATTTCGGCAAATCCTCCGAGGAATTTCAGCTCTACTAACAGCTTTCTAGCAAATCTAAGTGGGAATTGGCCGTCTTAACTGAAGCTTTATCGATGAGGTCTTGGGTAATCCGACATTTATCAGTACTTTTGTGAAAGCGTACTCTAATAATTGAACGATTAACTTATGACACATAGCACACAATATAGATGGGGCTGGCTGATCGCCCTACTTGCTCTCTCCTTTGGGATCATATCTGCACAGCAGAGCACCACATCTCAGCGGGTGACGGTCGCATTCTATAACTTGGAGAACCTCTTTGACACGATCGATCAGGAGAACAAAGATGAGGAGTTTCTTCCCGATGGGGCTAACCGCTGGACACCCGAGCGCTACCAGCACAAGCTCCGCAACATGTCTCACGTGATCTCACTCATCGGTGGCGATGGCCCTGCCATCATCGGGGTGGCCGAGATAGAGAATAGAGGTGTCCTCGAGGATCTGATCGCCCAGGAGTCACTACGAGACAAGCACTACGACATCGTACACTACGACTCGCCTGACCTACGAGGCATAGACTGCGCTATACTCTACCAGCCAGAGGTTTATAAGGTCTTTGCATCAGGCGCTAGAGCCGTGGAGATCCCTAACGAGCCGTGGATCAAGACACGAGATGTGGTCTACGCCTCGGGACTCCTCGACGGTGAAATCGTACATATCCTCGTGGGGCACTGGCCCTCACGCAGTGGCGGAGAGGCGGTCTCTCTGCATCGTCGTATGGCGGCTGCTAAGACGATGCGTAGCGTGGCGGACTCGCTCTATACGCTCTTCCCAGGCAGCAAAGTGATCATGATGGGAGACTTCAACGATGACCCTATCAGTCCCAGTGTACGCGAAGGCCTCGGGGTGCAGAATCACCCAGAGCAGACGAAACCGGCTGACTACTACACTCCTATGCTACAGCTATATAATAAGGGTATGGGGACGCTCGCCTATCGTGACGTGTGGAATCTCTTTGACATCATCGTCGTCAATGGTGAGCTCATCGGTAGCAATCCTACCACCTGGCAGCTATATCGTGATCCCAAGACGACCGATATGGGCTTTATCTTCAAGCAGCCCTTCATGATCCAGCAGAGTGGCCAATACAAGGGGTACACGCTACGCACCTTCGTCGGCGGGCAGTGGCAAGGGGGTTACTCAGATCACTTCCCCGTGTATGTCTACCTAGTCAAGGGGGTAGCAACAAAGTAGCTCCGCATCGCTGTCGTAATAGACTTTATGTAGTTGCCTCGTAGCATGACCGAAGATGAACTGCAAGAGCAGATTATGAAGCCTGAGACACGTGCCGCTGCCTTTACGGAGGCGGTGCAGATGTATCAGGAGAAGCTCTACTGGTTGATCCGTCGCATCGTCAGACAGCATGACGATGCAGACGATGTGCTACAGGAGACCTTTCTGAAGGCGTGGCAAAATCTTGGCTCTTTCAGAGGAGAGGCGAAGCTTTACACTTGGATCTATCGTATCGCACTCTTTGAGGCGATCAACTATAACAAAAAGAAGAAGCGCATCACGGACAACGAATACGCTGTCACTGAAGACACTAGCTATCTCTTGGAGAGTGCTGTCGCAGATCCATACTTCGATGGAGACAAGGGCGAACTGATCTTACAGCAAGCCCTTGACACGCTTCCCCCAAAGCAACGACAGGTCTTCGAGATGCGTTACTTTGACGAGATGCCTTATCGGGAGATGGCTGCCATTACGGAGACTTCTGAGGGCGCACTCAAAGCTTCGTACCACCATGCTGTCAAGAAGATTCAGCAGTATGTCTCCGATTTGAATTAAACTTACCAAGCCTATCCGTATCCAATAAGGTGTAAGAGGAGACCTCCCTGCGAGGTCGCTTTAGACTACACATACTAACATCTCATGCCTACACCTTCAGAAGACTTAATCCGTCAGATCCCCCCGCTCTCGGAGCGACTAGCGCATTACCGTGTGCCTGAGGGGTACTTTGATGACCTATCCACTCGGATCCTGTCGCAGATACCGCTCGATGAGCAGGCGCCTGCGTCAGACGTTGTGGTGGCACCAAGCTCTCATCGCAGAGCTAAGCTATGGGTGAGGCTACGCCCGTGGGCTGCTGTCGCAGCAGCCGTAATCGCCGTGGTAGCTCTATGGGGCGTATGGCAAGGAGATGTCCAGGAGCCTCTTCGCTCTAACGATGAGGTGGCCAGCTCTGTCTATGATCTCAGCGTGACTCCCCTCACAGATGCTGAGTATGCAGACTACTTTTACGAGACTTGTGTAGATATCCTCCTGGATGACTATGCCATAGGAGAGACTATGGGGGCACTCTCTGAGGATGAGATATAAATGATGACAAACGCCTAGACACGATATGACACGACGTAAGCTTTACCAACTGCTATGGATGCTTCTTCCTATGCTACTCCTGCCCGACCTCCTCGTAGCGCAACAGTCTCGCGGTGAGACTGACTGTCGTAGGAGAGAGGAGCTAGTCAAGCTGCGCAAAGAGTTTTTCGCTCAGGAGCTAGGCCTTACAGCTGACGAAGCTACTTACCTAGACCGCACACTGCGAGATGCGGACAAGAAGCGTATACCGCTATGGCGTGAGCTCCGAGAGCAGTACGAGCTGACGAAGAGCGAGACACTATCAGAGGCGCAGGCAGCTAAATGTCTCGCACGTGAGCAACAGATCAAACTGCAACTCGCGGAGATAGACGAGCAGACGATGTCTGAGCTTCGCAAGCAGATACCCGCACGCAAGCTAGTCAACTATCTACAAGTGCAGCGCGAGTTCGCTAGAAAGTATATCAAGCGCAGCCAACTCTACCGCTCCGACCGACGGTAGCTCAGCAATTACAAGCACCGTCTTGTCTATTTGCTCACCTAGGCGCTTGTTTATTCAATTAAATGTCGTATCTTTGCACCACGATCGGCACGAGAAGGGAGCTTTCCCGTATCACGCCAATCAGAAGCTTCGGGGTGTAGCGCAGTCCGGTTAGCGCACCTGCTTTGGGAGCAGGGGGTCCCAGGTTCGAATCCTGGTACCCCGACTAAGAAGCTAAAACGACAATAGAGTGGCTCTGGTCACTCTATTGTCGTTTTTACTAATAGCCTCATAGACTGCAAAGGGCTATCACAAGATCAGATAGATGGCGACGGCGACGGGGAGCGGGCCGTCAATGGTGTAGCGGACACGTGAGTCGTAGTCGTAGCGCTTATCACCGCTATAGATGCAGGTGCCGTCCCACGTGGCGATGACTCGTGAGTCGTAGTCGTAACGCTTGTCACCGCTGTAGAGGCGAGTGCCGTCCCACGTGGCGAGGACTCGTGAGTCGTAGTCGTAGCGCTTGTCACCGCTGTAGAGGCGAGTGCCGTCCCAAGTGGCGATGACCCGTGAGTCGTAGTCGTAGCGCTTGTCACCGCTATAGAGGCGAGTGCCGTCCCACGTGGCGATGACTCGTGAGTCGTAGTCGTAACGCTTGTCACCACTGTAGATGTAAGTCTGAGCGGAGA
>CAMPUN010000183.1 GCA_946997275.1 uncultured Porphyromonas sp. | reverse complement strand
CAGGCGATACGGTGAAGTGCAGTCGCACATCTCCGTGGATGTCTTGTGTATAGAGCGCCCCCTCGACCATATGCTCCTCGATAGGGGTGCGCTTAGTACCGTTGGGGTAATCGTGGAAGAGGAGCATCCCCTTCGGCAATGACCCGTAGCCCATGCCGTGCGGGTCGAGGAGGTTGTCGATGATGGTGCCGTACTGCTCACTCTCCATCAGCTTGCTCATGGTGCGCCAATTGTTGCGCAGGCAGGTCTCGCTCAGCTTCTCGTAGAAGGCAAACGACTCCAAATGATCCACAAACGTCTGCTGGTCGGGTGTCAACTCATCATGCGAGATCTGCTGCTCCTTGGGTAGTCCATAGAGCGACTTAAACATGCGACTCGCGGCTCCCGAGGCGGGGACAAACTTGATGACGTCGGCTCCAGGCTTCTGCAGGTAGTCGTGCCATAAGTCTAGGTAGTAGGGCATCTCGTCAGTTGCTAGGCGCATGATGCCCCGCTCGAGCTTTGCCGAGTCGACGATGACTAGATAAGGTGTCCCATCGATAAGTAGCTTGAGCTGTCGCTCCGCTTCGCCAGCGGAGATGCCCCGCTCAGCAAGGTAGCTGAGGTCTTCGGAGGTAAATGTAGTAGAGTCGTCCATACGATGTGAGGTGTTAGAATAATAGGCACCTCAAAGATACGAAAAAGCCATCAGAAGCTAGCGCTCCGAAAGCCCGCAAGTTTACCTGATTGACGTACCTTCCTTGATGCCTTTGTGTCGGCTGGCTCCCACAGCTACGGAGGAATATGCAAATGACTCGCTGGAATTTGATTATGGTGTCCCCCTTGGGGGCAACATTGATGTGGGCTTAGTTGTTGAGCATCCGCTTGAGGGCGTCGAGCTGCTTGAGAGCGTCCAGGGGCGTGAGGTTGTCGATGTCTAGCTCGTTGATCTTGGTGCGGACGGCCGTGAGCACGGGGTCGTCTAGCTGGAAGATAGACATTTGCATGCCTCCGCTCTGGGAGGTGCTGGGGGTGGCGGAGTCGGAGCCTTGGTCGCTTTCGGTGCGGTAAGCCTCTAGGTGCTGGAGCACTTCGCCAGCTCGCGCCACGATCCAAGTGGGCATACCGGCCAACTTCGCAACCTGTATACCGAAGCTGTGCGCTGAGCCGCCTGGGACTAGCTTGCGGAGGAAGAGCATCTCGCCATCGATCTCACGAGCCGAGACGTTGTAGCACTGCACCCGCTCAAGGTGGTCGGCTAGTTCGTTGAGCTCGTGGTAGTGCGTGGCGAAGAGCGTCTTGGCTCTTCCTTGCGTCGTGCTGTGCAGGTACTCGACGATGGCCCACGCTATGGAGACCCCGTCGAAAGTACTGGTACCACGCCCCAGCTCGTCAAAGAGGATCAAGCTACGAGGGGTCAAGTTGTTGAGGATGCTGGCAGCCTCCTGCATCTCAACCATAAAGGTGGACTCGCCTACGGCGATATTGTCCGAAGCGCCCACACGGGTGTAGACCGAGTCGACGATGCCGATGGTGGCTGATGTGGCGGGCACGAAGCTTCCCATCTGCGCCATAATCACGATGAGCGCCGTCTGGCGGAGCAGGGCACTCTTACCGCTCATGTTCGGGCCAGTGATGATCATGATTTGGCAGTCGATGGGGGAGAGCTTCACGTCGTTGGGGATGTAAGGTTGCCCAGCGGGAAGGGTTCGCTCGATGACTGGGTGGCGTCCGTCAACGATCTCCAGGTCGTATCCATCGTTGAGCGTGGGGCGACAGTAGTCATACGCCTCGGCAACAGCAGCCAGCGAGGCGAGGACATCGAGCTGCGCTAAGATCTGAGCATCCTGTAGGAGTTGGTTGGCAAACTTCTGGAGCGTCGCAATGAGCTTCGCAAAGAGCTCTTGCTCTAGTGCCAAGATACGATCTTCGGCTCCGAGGATCTTCTCTTCGTACTCCTTTAGTTCTTGGGTAATGTAACGCTCCGCACTGACGAGGGTTTGCTTGCGAATCCACTCTTCGGGGACTTGCTCTTTGTAGGTGTTGCGCACTTCGAGGTAGTAGCCGAAGACATTGTTGAAGCCTATCTTGAGACTGGCGATGCCGGTGTGCTCCGTCTCACGAGCGAGGAGGTCGTCGAGGTATTGCTTGCCCGACTTGAGCAAGCGCCGTAGCTGGTCTAGCTCTTCGCAAAAGCCCTCGGCGATCGTCTCTCCCTTGCCAATCTGTTGTGGTGCCTCGGGGTTGAGCTGGAAGGTGATCTGTTGGCACAGTTGCGTGCAGGGATCGAGTAGCGAGCAGAGTGTCGTCAGGGTCTCCTCGCCTTCGTCTAGAGCGAGCTGGCGTATGGGTGCGATGAGAGCGATGGAGAGTCCGAGGCGAACCACTTCGCGAGGGGTGATACGACCCATGGCAACACGCCCCACGAGGCGCTGCAGGTCGCCTATCTCCTTCATCTGGTCGGTGAGCTTGGTGCGCAGCTGAGGGTTGTCCACAAGATTTGCGACAATGCTCTGGCGCTGTTGGATCGCTTGGAGCTCTTTTAGCGGGAAAGCTATCCACTGATCCAGTAGACGAGCACCCATCGGCGTGACCGTTTGATCGAGGATTTGGCGGAGCGTGGTGCCGCCCGCATTCATCGGGGTGGTGAGCTCCAGACTGTGAGCCGTAAAGCCGTCGATGCGCACATGTCGCTGCTCGTCAATGCGGACGATGCGGGTGATGTGGCCGATCTCGGTGTGCTTCGTCATGTCGAGGTAGTGAAGCACGGCCCCCGCAGCGGTGATCGCTAGCGGGAGGGTGTCGATGCCGAAGCCCTTGAGCGAGAGCGTGCCGAAGTGCTGCAGGAGACGCTCACGGTTGTTGCTCTCGGAGAAGATCCAGTCGTCGTAGTCCGAGAGATGCCCCTCGGGCTGGAGGAGTCGCTGCAGATGGTCACGATGCTTGCGCTCGATGAGGATCTCCTTGGGGTTGTAGCCGGAGATGAGCTTGGCGAGTACCTGATCGGTGCACTCAGTGGCGTAAAACTCTCCCGTCGAGAGGTCGAGCAGTGCTAAGCCGTAGCGGTTCTCCCCTTTAGCTTCGGGGTAAACGGCTGCGAGGAAGTTGTTTTGCTTGCTCTGGAGGACATTGTCCGTGGTGACCACGCCGGGGGTGACGATCTCGGTGATGCCACGCTTGACCAACTTATTGGTCAGCTTCGGATCCTCCAGCTGATCGCAGATAGCCACCCGCTTGCCCGCCCGCACCAGCTTAGGCAGGTAAGTGTCAAGCGCATGGTGGGGAAAGCCCGCCAGCTCGACATGTTGTGCCGCTCCGTTGGCACGCTTGGTGAGCGTGATGCCGAGGATCTTGGACGCCTCGATGGCGTCGTCGGAAAAAGTCTCGTAGAAGTCGCCCACACGAAAGAGCAAGATAGCATCGGGATGCTTCTTCTTGAACTGCATGTACTGCCGCATCATTGGGGTCTCGGCGATCTCTTTCTTAGCCACGGGATAAATAGTCTCTTAAGGTCGTTACGGCATCAAAAGTACCAAAAAAAAAGCATACGCCTCAATTCCGCAAATCTCACTAGTCGCCCGTTGTAGGGACGCACGGTCTGTGCGTCCGTTGTGTCAAAGGTTATAGTCTCGTCATTTTAACGGGGACGGACGCTCAGACCGAGCGTCCCTACAAATCGCTACACGTGAGATTTGTGGCAGTGGGGGCTAGAGTAGTCCCTCTTGGCGGAGGCGGTCACGCACTTCGCTGGCGGAAGTGTAGCGCTCGATCTGCTCAATGAGCTGACGCAACTCGACAAGTTCATCGCGCACCGCTTTGAGCTGGGCGATCGCCTCGGCACGTTGCTCTGCCTCTTGAGGATTGTGTCGGAGAGTTGCCTTGGCACCGTCGATCGTCAGGTTGGACTCTCGCA
>CAMPUN010000182.1 GCA_946997275.1 uncultured Porphyromonas sp. | reverse complement strand
TCAGGACAATCTTGCTTGCAAGATTGTGAGACTGTTGACTTTTGCAACAGTCTCAGAAAAGGAGCCTCATTGCTCTAGCTACAGTCGTATGCTAGACCAATGAGGCTCTTTATGTAGTTGTGATGCGCCTCTGCTATCGAGCGAGACGACTATCCAAGATATGCCTTTAGGTATTCGCAGCGATCAGACTGCTTGAGGCGACGGATCGCTTTCTCCTTGATCTGACGCACACGCTCACGAGAGAGCTTGGTGCGCTCACCGATCTCCTCGAGGGTCATCTCAGGACAACCGATACCGAAGAAGCAGCGTAGCACCTCCGCCTCACGATCTCCCAGCTGATCCAAGATACGATCTATCTCGGCAGAGAGCGACTCGTTGATCAGACTACTATCGGTCGAGGGGGTATCCTCATTGACTAGGACGTCCAGCATGTTATTGTCCTCGCCCTCCACAAATGGAGCATCAAGCGACTGATGCTTACCCTGTACCTTGAGCGCCTCCCGGATCTTGTCCTCGGGGAGCTCTAGCTCGTCAGCTATCTCCTGCGGGCTAGGACGACGACCATTTAGTTGCTCGAACTTGACGATCGCCTTATTCATCTTCTGCTGCAGTCCCACCTGGTTGAGTGGCAGGCGCACGATACGTGACTGCTCGGCAAGTGCCTGCAGGATAGACTGACGGATCCACCATACAGCATAGGAGATGAACTTAAAACCACGCGTCTCGTCAAACTTCTCAGCTGCCTTGATCATTCCAATGTTTCCCTCATTGATCAGGTCAGGCAGGCTCAAGCCTTGGTTCTGATATTGCTTTGCCACAGAGACTACAAACCGGAGGTTGGCCTCGACCAGCTTGTTCAATGCTCGCCGATTACCACGATGTATCTCGCGCGCTAGCTCCACCTCCTCCTCGGGAGATATGAGGCTCGTCCGCCCGATCTCTTGGAGGTAACGATCCAGCGATGCACTCTCACGGTTGGTGATCGACTGATTGATTTTTAATTGTCTCATTGCCATGGCTATACTCGATTTAAAGGGTTAACTCTACAATGCGCTCACGCACGCTAATCATCCACAGAAGAGCGCTGCACGCAAAGGGGTACAAACACTCAGTGTACTCAAACCGATTGCAAAGGTCGTAAAAACAAATGACATAAGCGTCATCTGTAAGACACATTAACCTTTAAAGGTCCGAGCAACACTCTTTTAAGTCCATAGAGAGCGTCAGGTTAAGTTTCTGAAGGCATCAATAGCTCCATCTCTCTTATAATTAGAGAGACTGACGTCCAAAAGTTTATTTCGTCACTCTAAGATCTCCTCCATAACGTCATCGACGGCTTCGTCGACAGCATCGCTCAGAGGCTCGTGCAGCTCGACCGTCTCCTGAGTGCCACACGGGGAGAAGCCCGCAGGCACATTGAACGGAGTCTGCGCCGAGTAGCCCAGCGAAGGATCTGCATAGACAGCCTTCATAAAGTATCCAAAGACAGGCAGCGCTGCCGAGGCGCCCTGACCATATGCCATTGAGCGGAAGTGTATCGAGCGCTCCTCGCCACCGACCCAGCAACCAGCCACGATCTCTGGAGAGAAACCTACGAACCAACCATCGCTGTTGCGCTGTGTCGTACCAGTCTTACCGCCTAGAGGCATCGTCAGATTGTGTCGGAAGCGTAGTCTACCGCCCGTACCACCGTCGACGACGGCACGCATCATGTCTAGCATCTGCAGTGCTGCTCGTGCGGGAAGTACCTCCGTGAGAGTGGCCGTAAAGGTTGCCACCACATTGCCATAGCGGTCTTCAATGCGAGTCACAGGAATCGGGTCGACACGGATACCTTGATTGACAAAGGCACTATAGGCAGCCACCATCTCGCTGACCGTCACGTCTGGTGTACCGAGCGCCACCGAGACGACGGGGTCTATGTCGCCCTTGATGCCGAAGGAGTGGAGCAGGCGAACAAAGGTATAAGGCGATGTGCGTCCCATTAGGTATGCCGTGACCCAGTTAGAGGAGTTTTGCAGTCCCCACTTGATGGAGACCATCTCCCCTACCCGCTTGGCGCCAGTGTTGCGCGGTGTCCACGCCTTGCCATTGGCATCATAGAGCGTAATCGGCTGATGCATCACCTGCTCACACGGAGAGATGCCCTGTATCATGCTAAGGGAGTAGAGAAACGGCTTGATCGTCGATCCTACCTGTCTACGTCCCTGAGAGACCATGTCATACTTAAACGTGCGGAAGTCCACATCTCCGACATACGCTAGGATATTGCCATTATGCGGATTCATCGCCATGAAGCCTGTGTGGAGGAACTGCTTGTAGTACAGAACCGAGTCACGGGGAGTCATCTCCTTGTCGATCCAGCCGTTGTAGCTCCAGACTCGCATCTTGTGCTTCTCATCAAAAGTCTTGCGAATCTCCTCAGGAGACATGCCAAGCTTCGAGAGTGAACGCCAACGGTCTGTATTACGCAGAGCTCGCTCGATAGCTTCCTTGCGTTGCTGTGCCGTCAGATCGCTACTGTAAGGAGCCAGCTTAGAGCCCCGCATCTCACGATCGAAGTTAGGCTGTACAAACTCGCTCATGTGCTTCTGCACCGCCTCCTCAGCGTACTGCTGCATACGACTATCGATCGTGCCGTAGATCTTGAGTCCATCGGCATAGAGATCGTAATGCGAGCCATCCGACTTCTTGTTTTTCTGGCACCAGCCATAGATTGGCTGCGTCTCCCAGAGGATCGAGTCGATGGAGTACTGCTCTTGATTCCACTTTGAGTAGTCACTTCGCTTAGGCTTTTTGGCAGTCAAGAGGAGACGCACATACTCTTTATAGTAGGGAGCCAAACCCTCGGATTGCTTATTGCGAGTGAAGTTGATCCGGATCGGCTCAGCAATAGCAGCCTTGTAGGTATCGTCCGAGATATATCCCGCCTTCTCCATCTGCAGGAGCACCGTGTTGCGGCGCTTCAGCGGAGCATCACTATCGGCGTGCAGGACAGGGTTGTAGAGCGAAGGGTTCTTGCACATACCTACCAGCATAGCCGACTCGGTGAGCGTCAGCTCTGAAGGTGTCTTGCCAAAGTAGGTCTGCGCAGCCGAGCGGATACCGACGGCGTTGTAGAGGAAGTCAAACTGATTGAGATACATCGCAATGATCTCCTCCTTGGTGTAGTTGCGCTCCAGCTTGATCGCTATGACCCACTCGATCGGCTTCTGCAGGAGACGTTGCAACGTTGATTTAGCATGAGGCGAGTAGAGCTGCTTAGCCAGCTGCTGCGTGATGGTACTACCGCCACCACTAGCCGTATTGCGGAGCATACCACGCTTGACGATGGCACGCCCTACGCCTCGCACGTCAACGCCCGAGTGCTTGTAAAAGCGCACATCCTCCGTGGCCACCAATGCTTGCACAAGTGGCTCCGCCAGCTCGTCATAGCCCACGTAGATACGATTTGTCGAGCCACGCGCATAGGATCCTAGCTGCACACCATCATCGGAGATGAGGACAGAGGCGTACTTGTCGATAGGGTTTTGTAGCTGCTCCACATCAGGCATGTAGCCTATGATGCCAAACCAAATCAGCACAAACGTAATTAAGACCAAAGCCCAAAAGGCTCCAAAGAGCCACCACAGCACCTTGATTATCTTTCCTTTCATACGAAAGAGTTTTTGCTACTACATATAAGAGTGAGAAGCCGACCAACCAACAGTCGCCAAAACTTTACTTCGCGTTAATCTGAGGGAGTGACTTACGCTCCTTGATGAGTCCAGCGTTGAAGGCTTTGAGGAGCTTCTCCAGATCATTCACCTGTTGCTGTAGTTCAGCACCCACATCGGTGTCGGCCACCAGCATGCGGTGTGTCGTACGCTCCGAGATGACCGTCACACTCTTGATATCCTCCATCA
>CAMPUN010000181.1 GCA_946997275.1 uncultured Porphyromonas sp. | reverse complement strand
CCCGCGACCCTCAGCTTGGAAGGCTGATGCTCTATCAACTGAGCTACTTCCGCATATACACGACCTTATCAGTCGTCCGAAGACCGTGACTACGTCGTGGGCAGTGATGGATTCGAACCACCGTAGGCTTACGCCAGCTGAGTTACAGTCAGCCCCATTTGGCCACTCTGGTAACTGCCCCTTCGGTCGTCCAGATTGCTCTGTCAACGCCTTCGTGAGTGCAAAGGTACAAAAAACTTTTGTCTCTGCAACTGCCTAAGCACCTCAAATAGCGAAAAAAAGCATACGAGACATAACACCAATCTCTATGTGGGACGCTGAGAGGGTGTGGCTAACGCTGACACACCGTGACTATAAATCCCGATTTCCACGGAGGAATCTGCAAATAGCCTGCTGAGAGATGAAAATTCTCTACAGAAGCGAGGAATAAAACTTCGGAAGAATGAAGTGACACTTCGGAAGAATGAAATGGAACTTCGGAAGAATTTGCCATTTCTTCCGTGGAGAATTTCAATTTCTTGGGTAGAAAGTCAGGTAAGTCAAGAAGTTGTCGATAAAGCCCCAGACGACTCGTAGCTACAACCGAGTAAGTTTAGCAGGAAAAGCATAGGATGCACCGTCCCTACTCAACTCACGACGCGTTAACTCTCGTCGCTTCCCTTCAGTACTCTACAATAAGGATTGGCCAAGCACAGCATCCAGAGAGCTCTCTTGAGAGAGAGCCCCCTTTCAGTACTGTGCCTCATATAGTCGTATCTCTATCGCTGAGCGAGCTTTGCGTTGACGAGATAGATACCCTTCTCACCAGCCATACGTAGCTGATCTATGATGCCGAGGACGGTGTCTTCCTCCTCAACCTGCTCATCGATATAACGCTTAAAGAACGAGCTAGTCGCGTAGTCATTCGCCTCTAGCGCCTCTTTGTAGATATTGTGTATCAGCTCCGTAACGTGGCACTCGTGCTTGTAAGCTGCCTCAAAGAGCCCAAGGGGAGTGCCAAAGTGCTGTGGCATCTCAGCTACGCCCGTCAGCTGTGGATGTCCAGAGCGTAGCTGTAGGTAGTGAGCGATCTCGAGCGCATGCTCGATTTCCTCGTGATACTGCTGGAGGAACCAATGAGCAAAGCCATCATAACCCTCTTCTTGCATCTGGAAGGACATAGCGAGGTAAAGGTATGCTGCGTGAAGCTCCTCATTAATTTGTGCATTGACCAAAGCGGCCATCTTGTCGTTGATCTTCATACTGTTTTGATTTGAGTTTTACTTTGTGGACTTCTTTCGTCCGGCAGTGCAAATATAGCAAATATTCTTCAGCTGATGACTATGAGATATGTAGCTTATTCAATATCTATTTGTTACCTTTGCGGTACTAACACTTGCTAAATAGACATATTACATATAGACTCCGTATGAATTCATTTTGGAAGACCTTCTTTGCGACACTGCTGGCGATTGTGGTGAGTGGTGTCATCTTCGTCTCTCTATCTATCATCGCTCTTATCGGCTTTATCGCAGCTCTGAGCGTCGGTGCCAACAACGAAACCCAGAAGATCAAGGATGGGAGCATCCTCAAGATCGACCTCGCTAATGTATCCGATACGTACGTCTCCAATCCTTGGGCCGAGCTGGGCTTTGACAAGAGCGACGGGTGTCGTGATCTGCCCCTCTCCTATGTACTGGAGGCTATTGACGAGGCTAAGAATGATGACCGCATCAAGGGTATCTATCTCAATATGATGGACCCTGGATGTGGCTTTGCTTCGGCTGAAGCCCTGAGAGGAGCTCTGGAGGATTTCAAGCAGACGGGCAAGTTTATCGTCTCCTACTCAGACTTATACTCGCTCAAGGGATACTACCTCGCCTCCGTGGCTGACCAGCTCTATGTCAATAAGGAGGGCTCTATCGCTTTCGATGGCTTGGCTGGCGGGGCGGTCTTCTTCAAAGACTTGCTAGACAAGATCGGCGTGGAGATGATGGTCTTTAAGGTGGGAACCTTCAAGAGTGCTGTGGAGCCTTACATGCTCAATAGTATGAGCGAGGCAAATCGCACCCAGATCTCCTCTTACCTTGGCGACATATGGGGTCGCATCCTAGGCGAAGTGGGCACCAGCCGTGGGCTAGACAGTGTACGCCTGCAGGCTCTAGCGGATAGTATGCAGTCTGTCCAGTCGACCGACTCTTACCTAGCCAACAAACTCATCGATGGCGCACTCTATCAGGATCAAGCTTTAGAGCAGCTCTGCTCGCTCGTGAATGTAGATGAGCCGGATGACCTTTACTTCGTCTCGCTACGTGATGTGTATGCCACACGTGGCTCTAATCGTAGCGGAGATGCTAATATAGGCGTCCTCTTTGCTGAGGGCGAGATCAATGTTGAGGTCGCTGACTCTCCCTTTAACACCAAGAAGGTGGTCACCGACCAACTCGCTGATCGTATCCTAGAGATGGGCGAAGACGACGACTACGATGCACTCGTGGTACGTGTCAATTCACCAGGCGGTAGTAGCTACATCTCTGAGCAGCTCTGGTATGCCGTCCATAAGGCTAGCCAAAACAAACCTGTCGTCATCTCTATGGGAGACTACGCCGCTTCTGGAGGGTACTATATGTCTTCGGGCGCTAGCTACATATTTGCTGAGCCCTCGACCATTACGGGCTCTATCGGCATCTTTGGCGTTGTACCTAATGCGACCAAGCTGGCTAACAAGATCGGAGTACATCAGGATGTGGTCAAGACAGCTCGCTATGCTGACCTAGGCGCCCTTGACCGTCCATGGACCGAGGAGGAGCGAGGACTCTTCCAGCAGTATGTCAATCGTGGCTACGAGCTCTTCCTCAAGCGCGTCTCTGAGGGTCGTGGCATGACAAGAGACCAGGTAGACTCGATAGCTCAGGGACGCGTATGGACTGGCGCTCAGGCTCTGGGACTAGGACTCGTCGATGAGCTGGGCGGTCTACAGGATGCTATCGCTTATGCCGCTACGCAGGCTGGATACGACAGCTATCATGTGACTTACGCAAGACGTGAGGTCAATGTACTCCAAGAGCTATTCAATAGATCGACGCAGACCGTACGCATGAAGCTGATGAACTCATGGTTTACCGAGGAGGAAATCCGCTACATCGACCAGCTTCGTGAGCTACGAGCCATGTCAGGGCTTCAGGCTCGTCTGCCTATGGTAGTAGATATCTAGTCTCTCAGAGCAATACAGACTTTCCCCCCTTGACTCTCTCACAGTATGGATCAGACACCCAAGATCAATAGATGGCTATTACCACTCTCAGCTCTTTACGGAGTGGGCGTGTCGCTACGCAATAGCCTTTACAATATGGGGCGTCTGAAGAGTCATTCGTTTCCCATCCCCATCATCTGTGTCGGCAACCTTGCCGTAGGCGGTACGGGCAAAACTCCTATGATAGAGCACCTTGTCCGTATGCTCATGGGGGATCTGCGGATTGCTATCGTGTCACGAGGCTATAGGCGTAAGTCCATGGGGCTAAAGGTTGCCGAGCTCGGCGATAGCGCCAGCCGCATAGGCGACGAGCCCGCTCAGATCCTGCGCAAGTTTGGCGATAAGATACAGATCATCGTGGATGGCAATAGGGTGCGTGCCATTAACTATCTAGTCAATCAGCCCTACTCACAGCGTCCCGATGTGATCCTGATGGACGATGGCTTCCAGCATCGCTCCGTGCAGCCCTCGTTCTCCATCCTGTTGTCCAGCTACAATAGACTCATGACTGAGGATGCGCTACTCCCTGCGGGTCGCCTTCGTGAGCCTGCTCGTGGGCGCTATCGTGCCGATGTGGTAGTCGTGACTAAGTGTCCTACCCTACTCAAGCCGATAGACTGCACCTTTACGGAGCGCAAGTTAGACCTCTATCCGCATCAGAAGCTCCTCTTTAGCGAGGTCAAGTATGAAGACCCCGTGC